>USHY01000027.1 GCA_900554635.1 uncultured Clostridium sp.
AGTTTTACCTTTTATCATTTCTGTTGATATGCTACTTGTTGCTATTGCTGCTCCACAGCCAAATGTTTTAAATTTTACATCTGTTATTATATTATTTTCAACTTTAATGAACATTTTCATTATATCCCCACATACAGGATTTCCCACTTCTCCCGTTCCTGAAGCATTTTCAATTTTACCTACATTTCTTGGGTTTGTATAATGGTCTATGACCTTATCTGAATAATCCATTATTTTTTTCCTCCTTCTATAAATTCTTCCCATAAAGGTGACATTTCTCTTAAACGGTTTACAATTTCTACTAAATTTTCTACTAGGTAATCTATTTCTTCTTTTGTGTTATATTTTCCTATAGATATTCTAAGTGAGCCATGTGCAATTTCGTGTGGTAAACCTATTGCTAGCAATACATGTGATGGGTCTAATGAGCCTGATGTGCAAGCACTTCCACTTGATGCACATATTCCTTTTAGGTCTAAGTTTAAAAGAAGTCCTTCTCCTTCAATAAACCTAAATGAAATATTGCTGGTTCCTGGTAACCTTTGGTCAGTATCTCCATTTATTTTTATGTATAGTATTTTTTCTTTAACTTGTTCTTCATAATAATCTCGTAGTTCTTTGATTTTTTTATTGTGTTCTTCTCTTGAATCCTGGGCTAGTTCCAAGGCTTTTGCAATTCCAACAATCCCTGGAACATTTTCAGTTCCAGCCCTTTTATTTCTTTCTTGATGTCCTCCTGAAATTAATTTTTGAAATCTTATCCCTGATTTCATATACAAAATTCCAACACCTTTAGGTCCATAGAATTTGTGACCTGATATTGATAAGCTATCAATATTCAAATCTTGTACATCAATTTTCATACATCCTGCAGCTTGTACTGCATCAGTGTGAAAAAATATACCATTTTCCTTAGCAATTTTGCCAATCTCTTTTATTGGTTCAATTGTTCCTATTTCATTATTAGCAAACATTATAGAAATTAAAATAGTAGTAGGTCTAATCTCTTTTTTTAATTCTTCCAAATCAACTATTCCATATTTATCTACAGGAATATAACTAACCTCAAACCCTTCTTTTTCTAGCTCTTTACAAGTTTCCAAAACAGCAGGGTGTTCAATCTTGGAAGTAATAATATGATTACCCTTATTTTTATACTCCCTAGCAATACCCTTAATAGCTGTATTATCACTCTCACTTCCACCAGCTGTAAAATATATCTCACTAGGCTTGCAATTTAAAACCCCAGCAACTCTCTCTCTAGCATCCTCAACCGCCTTCCTAGCCTCTCTTCCAAGACCATAAATAGAAGAAGCATTACCATAAGCCTCCCCAAAAAAAGGTCTCATAACCTCAAATACTCTATCATCCATCCTAGTTGTTGCACTATTATCAAAATAAAAACTTTTCATAAAATTTTCCTTTCATACTAAACTAGTATGAATTATACAACTTATTTCCTAGTTTGTCAATAGGATTTCAAAAATTTTCTCTATTGATTTATTGATAACTCATATGGTTGTTCTAAAGTTCCATTACCATCTGTAATAATTACATTTTCTTTTAAGCAAACTATAGGTCGAATACCTGTCATCCAATATCCACCTATATACACTCCTCATACTCATCTCCTGCATTTTTTGCAGTTCCTAATAAATCACTTTGGATTACTACTTGTACCACTACTCCTACTAAAATTAACATTATTATTATTGTGATTATTAACGCAATTAGCGTGATTCCTTGATTTTTTCTCATATTACTCTACCTCCTAATTTTTTTACATAACAAAAAGCAAGAGGTAGCTCATCTATCTCTTGCATGTATATTTAAGAAAGCATAGTGTACCATGCTTGTTTCGTTTTTTAAATTACAACTCTCTACTCTTTCAATGGTTTCATCGTTTTAGTTCATTTTTTCTTTTCTCCTTTGATTTTGTTTTTCTTTGTTGGTTCTATTTTATACTAAAATTTAAAATTTAGCAAGATATTTTTTGATTCTTCTAAAAATTATTTTATCAAATCCGCCAATGTTTTGCTATCTACATATTCATTTATCACATCATCTAACCCTTTCCAAAAAGAATATGTTTTACATTTCTTTTGTCTTGAGCAAGAGCCTTGTTCTGTTAAGCAGTATATTGGGGCTAGTTCTCCTTCTGTTGCTCTTAGAATGTCTCCTACTATATATTCATTTGCTGGCTTTGCAAGCTTATATCCACCTGTAGTTCCTCTTGCTGTTTTTAGAAATCCTGCTTTGTTTAGCAAAGAAACTATTTGTTCTAAATATTTTGCAGTAATGTCCTGTCTTTTGGCGATTTCCTTTATAGTTATATAATTCTCTCCATCATTCATGGCCAAATCTATCATTACTCTTAAAGCATATCTGCCCTTTGTTGAGATTTTCATGTTATTACCCCCATTTGAAACTTTCTATTTTGTATAATACCACAAAAACAAAAAAATCGCAAATGTTTAATATATATGAACACATTTTCATATTTCTTGACTTTTCTCTATTTTCAATCTATAATTATATTATGCTTACAAATACCTATGAGAGGAGTTTTATTATGGGAAGTGGCGAGATTAGGGAGCCTATTCAAAAACGCTCTATTGAAAAGAAGGAAAAGATAATACAAGCTGGTTTTGATTTAATTTGTGAAAAAGGGTATTACAATACAAACACCGCTGAGATTGCAAGAGTTGCAGGTGTTTCTACTGGTATTGTATATCAATATTTTAAAGATAAACATGATATTTTAATTGAAGGGATAAAACAATATGCAAACTTTATTTTTTACCCTATGCTATCATCTGAAAATATTGATTTGAAAGTTTCAATTACTAAGGAAAACTTTTGTGATATTTTAAGACAAATGATAGATAAATTTATTAAGAACCATAAACTTTCACAAACTGCTCATGAAGAAATAATTTCCATGACTCATTCAGATAAAGAAGTTGCTGAAATATTCCATATATCAGAAATGGAAATGACAACCAAAGTAACTAATATTTTACTACAAAACAATTTCAGCTCTAATAATCTAAGTGAAAAAGTTCATGTTGCAATTGGAATGATAGATAACTTGTGCCATGAAGTTGTGTACCACAAGCACCCAGCATTAGATTACGATAAAATGAAAGAAATAGTAATTAAAACTATTGCAAATATGCTAGAATAAATAAAAGGGCCAATAAGCCCTTTTATTTATTCGCCCATAACCATTTCGATGTTTTTCATTACTATTGTTGGAATTTTGGTAATGTAGTTATTCTTGGCAAACATTAAAACCAAAAATCCATCAAGCAAATAGTTGTTCCTGTCAACAACAATTGGATAAGGCAAATGTCCATATACCTTATAAAAGCCTTCAATCTTCCTATACTGCTTACATAGGTAAGTTTCATTGATAAGCATTTTCACAAAAATACTATCAATTTCTCTGGTTGTTATCCAGCCTTTAGGTAAGAAAAAGCCACTTTTGCATTTATAGTATTCTCTACTTTTTGCAAACCGTGCCTTTATTGCCTTCTTTTTGTTTTCTGGTGCATTCAAGAATTGCCTATACTGCCATTCAGTTAAACAGCCCTTTTTACTGTTACAAATTGAACAACAAGGAGCCAGATTATTCGGTATTGTTGGTCCACCCAAATCTTGTGGATAAAGGTGGTCCATGGTAATTTCTTCTTTTTTCAAAGGTTTACCACAATACCAACACTGTTTTCCTTTCTTGTCAACAGTTATTTTATACACAAAAGTCCGCCAATTTACACTGATTGGAATTCTAGCAACCCCATTTACAACAGGAATGGTTTTACCGCCGAAAGTCAGTTTCTCCGGTAATTCAATTATCATTGCGTTTACCTCCCAACAATTGATGGCATTATTATATAACAGAAGTCCCAAATATTCAAGTAATTTATGGTATTTTACATCTCAATTTCTATTTCAAACATTCCGCCTTCCCCATTTAATTTAACCTGTTTTTCTTCAATTTCTTTACCGTTCTGGTAAAACCTTTCTACACCCGTATTTTTTCCATTTGGATTTTTTACACTTATATTGTATATGCTGTTTTTGTATCTGTACTTTATTTTGTATTCCTTCCAATCCTTTGGAATACAAGGCTCCATTTTTAAAGTATTGTTTTTAATTTTTAATCCCAAAATATTTTCAATTCCTGCTTTGTAAAACCAGCTACTTGAACCTGTGTACCATGTCCAACCACCACGACCAGCTAAACTTTCTGCACCATAAACATCTGCTGCAATAGAATATGGTTCTACTTTGTATTTTAAGGCTGTTTCTTTTGTTCTTGAGTGTTCTATTGGATTTATCATTCTATAGTATTCTAGTGCTTTGTCTCCGAAACCTAATTTTGTAAAAGCAATTATTGCCCACATAGCTGCATGTGTGTACTGTCCTCCATTTTCTCTTACTCCTGGTAAGTATGCCTTTATATAACCAGGTTCTATTTTTGTTTTATTGAATGGTGGATCTAGGAGTTTTATTATTCCATTTTCTCTATCTATTAAGTGATTCTCCAAGCTTTCCATTGAAATGTATTTTTTATCATTATCTGCTGCACCTGATATTACTCCCCAGCTTTGTGAGATGCTGTCTATTCTACATTCTTCGTTTTCTATACTTCCTATTGGCTCTCCATCATCTGTAAACGCTCTTTTGAACCATCTGCCATCCCAACCTGGTCCGTTAAGTGATTTTTTTAAATTGTCTTTTATTTGCTTATATTTTTGAACTTTCTCTGTGTCTTGCATGTATTCACAAATCGGAATGAATCTTGTGAGTATTTCATACAAGAAAAAGCCTAGCCATACACTTTCACCTTTTTTCTTGTTTCCAACTGTATTTAAGCCATCGTTCCAGTCTCCTGATCCAATTTTAGGGAGCCCATTTTCTCCGAAGTTTAGGGATTTTTCTATGGCTTTTATACAGTGCTCATATATTGTTCCTGATATTTCTGATGCTTCATACAAGTCATATCTTTCATCTATTCCATCTTCAAGCTCTTTGCCTTGTAAATATGGAGTTTCTCGATTTAAAATTGTTTTATCACCTGTGTATTCAATATATTCTGCAACAACATATACAAGCCATAATAGGTCATCTGAGAATCTTGTTCTTATTCCTCTGTTTGTTTCTTCATGCCACCAGTGTTCTACATCTCCTTCTATAAATTGATGTTTACTCTGTGTTATTATCTGCTTTTTCATTATTTCTGGTTCTATATATTTTATTCCTAAAGTATCTTGAAGTTGGTCTCTAAAACCTATTGCACCACCTGATTGATAATATCCTGTTCTTGCCCATAATCTTGATACTATTGTTTGGTATATAGCCCATCCATTTAGCATAATATTCATAGATTCTAATGGCGTTTTTACCTGTATTCTTGTAAGTAGTTCATACCAAAATCTTTTAACTTTGTTTAATTCTTCTCTTGCATTTGAAATTTTAGAATACTTATATGCTATATCTTTTGCATTTAATTTATTATCCTCTTCTCCAAAAAACAGTGTTATTTCTTTTGTTTCATAACTAGATAATTCCATTTCTATTTCCATAGCAATACATGAATTCTCTCCTAAACCTGTACTTTCACTTAGTAGTACTTTATTTAATGCTTGTGGATTATTTATAGCATTTTTTCCTATAAACTCATCCTTACTTCCTGTGTATGATTTTATTGTTTCACTACTTCCAATATATGCTATTTTTCCTTTAAAATCATCAGTATAAAGATTTTGTGCAATTACAACATTATTTGATTTTTCAACATTTATATATCCATTTGTTTTAATTTCATCTTCACCAAGTACTGGCTTAATATAGTATAGGAGTTTTAATTTTTTAGCTTCTCCTATTGTATTAGTTAATTTTAAAATATTAATTTTTACACTATCATCTTTTGCTACAAAGCTCTCCATTTCTTGTATTATCTGACTTTTAACTGTTTTTTCTGTAACATAACCAAACCCAAATTTTATATGGTATTCTTGCATATTTTGATTAATATTTTCACACAAGCTCCAGTTTTCGCCAGTTTGCTTATCTTTAATATATATAATTTCTGATGGAATATCAATATTACTACTATTATTCCAAGCTGATAATCTATTCAGCCTACTATTTTTATTCCATGTAAAGCCTCCACCATTTTGAGTTATAAGTGTTCCAAATTCCGGGTTTGCTAGAATATTGCTCCATGCTGTTGGTAATTTGTGTGTATTGCTTATTTTCATTTTATATTCTAAACTGTCTTCAGTAAATCCTCCATATTCATTGAAATATTTAAGATTTGAATAATCTTCTGTAATTGTTTCCATTTCATTATTTGGTACAAATATTTTTCTTTCTTCATCTCCGATATTTTGAATATTTTCTTCATAATCTTCTTCAAGTTCTTTTAGCTGCATTTCAATGGTTCCTTTGGAAGCACTAATAGTTAAGTTACTTCTAAATTCTAGTAAATTATTTTCTTCTTCTGTTATTTCTTTTTTATTAATTATATAAATTCCACCATATATATTTTTCAAAAATCCTAATTGCTTGTTTTGTATTTCGTTTTCTATTTCAAATTGTATAAAGTGTTCATAGCTGTTTTTTTCTTCGTTAAGAATTACAAAATCTATTTTAATGTTTTTGCTTCTAAAAAATTCCATTGCTTTCAAACAGTCTTTTACTATATACATGTCATTTACATCTTTAATTTTTACTAGAAGTATTGGTAAATCTCCTGAGATTCCGAATTTCCAAAGTTCGCTTTGTGAATAAACTCGTTTTGGTAACTCTGCTAATATTTGTTTTTTCATTGGGTTTTGGAATATTAAGTATCTTAGCATTTTTTGATATTTTTCAATATCCATTCCTTTAAGTCCTAAATAAATACTTTCCGCTTCTGTTTTAGCTCTTGATAATTCGAAGGTTTTTTGAATTATATTTGAATTTGAATAATTGTGTATTAATTTTACAACAGTTTCTTCTTCATAACCAACTGTTATTATCAAATCAAGTGTTGCTGTTTCACTTGGTAGAATTTTTACAGTCTTTTTTATTGCTAAGCAAGGGTCTGTTACCAATCCTAAATTTTTAGAAAATGGTTTCGAATATTGAACAGCTTCTGGAATTCCAATGTTACCTTGACCCATGAATTTTTCTTTATCTATTTCATATTCTACATCACCAATTGTCTCATTCTCTGTATATAGGCCTACTGCTGAATATATATTTTTTTGCTTTTCCCCTCTTTTATTCCTTTTTATTATAATACTGCCGTTTTCCGCTTCTCTAAAGCTTAAGAACAAATTGTTAAATGCTGTATGAGCATAGTCTTGTATTCCTGTTGAGAGTACAGGTTCTAAATATCCTGTCACTTCTAGTGTTTCAATACTGTTTCCATTATTTGTAAGTTCTAGCCTTCTTATTTCAACATTGTCTTCAGGTGCTACTGTAACTATTGTTTTTATGTTTATATTTCCTTCTGTTTTTGTATATTTCATTTTATCAGGTGCAAAAATAGTTTTGCTTACACTGTTTAAAGTACTTGAATACACCTGTTTTGTATTTAAGTTCTTAATATAGAAAAATATTCCTTGAGAATAATCCGCTGTTTCTTTATATCGATTTATTAATAAATTATCAAACTTGCTGTATCCAATACCTTGCAGATTAGATACTATAGTATATTTTCCATTTGATATAACATTTGAAACAAGTAGGTTTGTGTTAGTTTTGTTATACACTCTTTCTGTATAATCTGCCAAGCCCTGACTTTTTAGTTTTTGTACCTTTTCTTTATTTTCTTTTGTGATTATTGCTTTCTCTGGCATTCTTTCTTGAAGTAAAATATCTACCGCTTCTATTTCTGGATTTTTACTAAATCTTTTTACAAATATGTTGTCATTTACTAAATTGTTTATTGAAAGTAATATCAACCCTTGATGATGTGCCATATATGTTTTTACTGGTTCATACATCTCCCCATATTTCAACCTAGATGCTGTGTAATCTATTGATTCATAAAATCCATATTCTCCATACATCCCTTGTTTTTCAAGTATTTTTAAGTTTTCTATTGCACCTTTTGGATCATAAATTAAACTTAAAAATATTCCATATGAAGATACTACCATATCTTCATCAAGACCTCTTTTTAATCCAAGCCATGGTATTCCAAATGCTTTATATTGGTAGTTATTGTTTAAATCTCTTAAATTAAATGCCGCTTCAGATATTCCCCAAGGTATTCCCAGTTCTTTAGCATATTGTTTTTGGCTCATTAGCATAAATCTACATGATTCATCTAATAAACTACCTTTATATGTTTTTATATTTGTATTTGGCATTAAATATTCAAATGCTGTACCAGACCAAGAGATTAAGCCTTTATATTTATTTAGAGAAGTTAATGTTCTACTTAGTGAACCCCAATGTTTAGCAGGTATATCTTTTTTAGCAATTGCAACCAAACTTGCCTGCCTTGCTTCTGATGCAAGTAGGTCATAATATGAATCTGTTAGTTTATTTTCTTCAACATTAAACCCTATTGAAAATATTCTTTTTTTATAATCATACAACACACTAAAATCTGTAGCTTCAATTAAAGAATCGACTTTATTTACTAAATTCTCAGTGCCTTTTATTTCTTGAAGAAATTGCTTTAATGTATATAGGTAACCTACAAAGTTTCCACTATCTACTGTTGAAATATATCTTGGAATTAGTGGTTCTAGTGTTATGGTATTATACCAGTTATATAAATGCCCATTCCATTTGCTAAGTTTTTCAATAGTTTCTAACATTTTGTTTAATGTTGCTATTGTGTTTTCCAGACTTACTAAACCCAGATCATAACTTGAACAAACTGCTAGTAATCCTAACCCAATATTTGTTGGTGAAGTTCTGTGGGCAATTTTATTTTTTCTATCTTCTTGGTAGTTATCTGGTGGTAAAAAATTGTTTTTTTCATTTATATTGTCTTCAAAAAACTTCCATGTTTTTTGAGCAATTTCCAAACAATATTCTTTTTCTTTCTTGTCTATTTGTTCTATTGGTTTCTTTTCTTTATACTCTTGGCTTATATACCATGCTATAATTGGAGCAATCATGAAAAGTACACCAAATATCAAGAATGGAATTTTAGTAAACACAATTCCTAATATTATTAATATAGCTCCAACTAATATGTTTGGTTTCATTAACTTTATATATGCTACTAAAGTATTTTTACTTTGCTTTTCCGCTTCTTCTGCTGTCATCCATTCTAATAAATTTTGCTTAGAAACCCTCACTCTATATATAGTTTTTACAATGGCATTTAGGTTTGTATATGCTTTTACTGGTAAGAAAATAATTTCTAAAAATCCTCTTATAATTGTTGCTTTTATTCCACTTATTGTTTTTAGCATATTTTTATGTGCTGAAATAAACTCTGAATTTATACTTTTTTTGAATATGATGTAATTTGCTATGTCTAAAACAGTTGAGAACAATAGTGCGAGTATTGCAATAATGAATATTAGGGCATTTGGAAGATTTAAAATTTCTAAAGACAATACTAATATTAGCATTGCCACAATTGTTATTGGTACTAAACTTCTTCTTAGATTATCTAATATTTTAAATTTTGATAGTGGGTTTAATGGATTAATTTTTTTAGATTTATCTTTTGTTTTAATAATATTTGTGGCCCAATCAGCTATTTGCCAGTCTCCTCTAATCCATCTATGTTGTCTTGTAAGATAGCTGTTTAATTTGAATGGAAAACCATCTAATAGTAAAATATCTGTTGCTAAGCCACATCTTAAATAGCTGCCTTCTAGTAAGTCATGACTTAAAACTGTGTTTTCTGGTATTTCATTACATAGTATTTTATGGAATAGTTCTAGGTCGTATATGCCTTTTCCGGTAAAGATTCCTTCTCCAAAATTATCTTGATATACATCTGAAACTGCATTTGTATAAAAATCTGTTCCTCCGAAGTCCTGCATAAATTTTTGTAAATAAACTTTTTCTGCTTGAATTTAAGTCTACTCCAATTCTTGGCTGAATTAGTGCATGACCATCTACTATTATATTTTTATTTCTATCTAATACTGGTTTGTTTAAAATATGTGCCATTGTGCCTATGAGTTCTTTTGCTGAATCTAATATCAAATTAGTATCTGCATCTAGTGTTATTACATATTTAATTGGTATTTTTTCTTTAATTGTATTTGTTTTAAATTGGTTGTTTCCTGTTATAAGAAACTCATTAAACTGGCAAAGCATTCCCCTTTTTCTTTCCCAACCTAAGAAACATTTTTCGCCTCTACACCATACTCTATTTCTATATATGAAAAAGAATTTCTCCTTTTCATTTTCACTATATTTTCTATTTAGTGCTTTTGATTGTTTTATCCCCTCTTCAATTATTTCCCTATCATATGCCTCTTCTTGATTTTTTGAAGAAGTACAATCTCCAAGTAGTGTAAAATAAAGGTTTTTCTCTTTATTGGCTAGATAATATACTTCTATTTTTTGAAATAATTCTTCTACTTTTGCTCTACTATTTAGTATTGTTGGAATAACTACCATAGTGCTATATTTTTCAGGTATTCCATCTGTTAGGGCAAGTTTTGGAAGAATTGTTGGTTTTACGGTTTTGCTTAATATATAATTTAAGAGCTGAATATATATTTCTGAAATTGGTATTATTGCAAGTACTGCTGTAACAATTGCTAATTGTATATTGGTCTTTAAATACATATATATTGCTATACAAACAGTAAAAAAAGCTGTAACAGCATATATTGAAGCAATATATTTAATAGGTTTTTTCGTATTCTTTTTACTCTTGATTCCTAATTCTTTATTTAGTATGTTTTTCCCTCTATCTATCAGGTAATATCCTACATGCCTCTTTTTATCCTGTTTTGCTTTTTGAGATAATTGCAACGCTTTTTTGGCTATATATATTTCAGAATTTTTTGTTTTATTTGATAATTCTTTTATTGTGTTTCTGTAATATTCTTTGGTTTTATAATCCATTAATTCATATACATTTGCTGGATCTTGTTTTAAAATGTCTTCGACTCCGTTTATCTTTTCAAATAATTCTAAGAAATTGATTCTTCCTATTTTTCTAATTGAAGTTATACTATTCCCTATTAAGACTTTTTGCATTGCTATATCGAAATGTTCTTTTCTTATAACTTCAGAAACAGTTAGCCCCATTTTGTTTACTTGTTCTTCAAGTATATTTAAGTAAGCATTCCCAGTTCTTCCATATTTTTTAAGTTTATATGACATATACTCTATAAATGGATAGCTTGAATTTGTGTACATTTTTGTGTTTTCTCTTATTTTTTTGAATTTTTGTTTTGTACTGTCTTTTTTGTCTATTAGTCTTTCAACAATTTCTTCTACCTTATATTTTTGAATTTGGCTTACCATTATTTTTTCACATACGCCTCTAATGTTTTCAATTAATGATAATTTTAAAAATACTGGTAAACTCCATATTTCTTCCATGCTCAATGTTTTTTTTCGTTCATATGCTAGTAGACAGCTCTCTAGTGTTTCCTCATCTATTTTGTTATCTGTATATGCTACTATTTCAGAAGCTAAAACATATACCCTTGCATATCCTTTATATATTCCATTTCCTATTCCTTGAAAGTTTTTGTATTTTTTTTCAGTAAGTTCATTCATTATACTTTGGGTTGTTTCTTCTATTATATAGAAATTGTCTAAAAGCCATTCTCCTGCTGGATATATGCTTATTCCCTGTTTAATATGTTCATTTAAAATATTATAAGTTTTTTGAATAAATTTTAAATTATTGTTTAGCCTTTCTATAGGAAATGTATTTGGATCGGATGTTCTTGTTACTTCAAAATCGATTGCCATTTTTCCCATGTAGTTTTGTAGTTGTTCACTATCTAAACTCATTCCTTTTGTGACTAAATATTTTCTATTTTTCAATTTTAAAACCCCTCTATTGGTAATTTTAGTTTATACACATTTTTACCAATTAGGGGGTTTTTTATACATTTTTATTCCTTATTTTCCCTTGCCATTTTTATTGCATCTTTTAGGCTTAATCTTGCACCTGTGTTTAGTATTGTTGATGAATATACTTTTATTGCAAGCATTGCTACAAGTGCTGTTGTTGCTATTAATACTAATACTGAAGTTATAACCTCTCCAGTTGTTGCAGTTCCCATCATTACTCTAAGTGGCATACAGAATGGTGATGATATTGGAACTATTCCAGCTATTTTGTTTACACTGCTACTTGGATTCATCATTGAAAAATATGCTAAGTAAAATCCTATTACTGCTACAAAGCTTACTGGTCCATTTGCTGACTGCACATCCTCCGGTTTGCTTACTGTTGCTCCTGTTAATGCAAAGAATAGTGAATATAGCCCATATCCTAAGCAGAAGTATATTAGTGTTATAATAAATAGTGTTGGAGTAATTGTTGATATATCAAATATTGAGCTTAATATTTCTGGGTCCATACAGAATTTTGCTGATATTATGGCAACAATCATCATTAATATTACTTGTATTAACCCTACAATTCCTATTCCTAATGTTTTTCCAAGTACTATTGTTTTACTATCTGTTGATGTAACTAGTGTTTCTATTATTTTTGATGTTTTTTCAGTTGTTATTGCAGTTGATACTTGGCCTGCGCAGAAAAACACTGCGTAGAATAACACTATTGATATCATCATCATTATAAATATATTACCCTTTGCTGCATTTTCATCTGTTTCTGTAAGTGTTACATCAAATTCAGGTTCTAGGCTTGATAGTTCTTCTGGGCTTAGGTTTAATTTTTTTACTTGCAAGTTGCTGTATAAATTTGTAAATGTTGCAACTAATGTTTGTGGAATTTCTCCATAATTTACTGCAGCACTTTCAACTATGTATTCCATTTTTACTGTATTTTCTTGTTTTGAAAATTTGATACACGCATCTACATCATTTTTTATTTTTTCTTTAATTTCTTCTAAGTTTAATTCTTCTGTTGTTGTTTGGAATTCGTAGCCTAAACCTGCTTCGTTTAGATTGCTTGCCATTCCTTCAAAAAGATTTTCTGGGTCTATTATCAACACTTTTTCGCCTGAACCATCATTTCCAAGCTTTTTCATTATGTTTGGTATATTAAATGCTAATGCGATTATGATTAATATAACTAATGTTGATATTATAAATGATTTTCTTCTTACCATTTCGCTTATTGTAAAAGCTGTTACTGTTTTTAAATTTTTCATGTTACATAGCACCTACCTTTTCTATGAATATTTCATTTAAAGTAGGCTTTTTAAATTCGAATTTTGTTACATTAATATTGCTATCTGCCAACTTTTTGAATAAGTCATAACCTTGATTTTCTGTTTTTATTTTGATTAAATAATGATTTTCTGTGTTTTGTATTACTTCTAAATTTTGTTCTTTCAATAATTCATCTATATTTTTACTGCTTATTACTTCAAGTTTTTCTGATGGATAGCTTTGCTTAATTTTCTCTAAATTACCCTGTAATACTGTATTTCCTCTATTTAAAATTGTTAAATCAGTGCAGAATTCTTCTATTGAATTCATTTGGTGGCTTGACATTATTACGTATTTCCCTTGTGCTATTAACTCTTTCATAACCTCGCTTAACATTTCTGTATTTACTGGGTCAAGTCCACTAAATGGCTCATCTAACACTATTAGTTCTGGATTATTCATTACTGCTATTATGAATTGAATTTTTTGTTGATTTCCTTTTGAAAGTTTCTCAGCAAGTATGCTTTTGTATTCTACCATATCTAGTCTTTTTAACCAATAGTCAATTGCTTCTGTCGCCTCTTTAACTTTCATTCCTTTTAGTTTTGCAAAATACATTAGTTGATTAAATATTTCTGTTTTTGGATATAATCCTCTTTCTTCTGGCATATATCCAAAATTCACATTTTCTCTTTTTACTTCTTTTCCGTTCCAAGTGATAGTTCCTGATGTCTTTTTAATAATTCCTAAAATCATTCTTATTGTGGTTGTTTTTCCTGCACCATTTGTTCCAAGAAGTCCATAAACTCCTGGTTTATCAATAGATAGGTTCAAGTGTTTTACTGCTTCCTTTATGCCAAAGTTTTTGCACACATCTTTAATTTCTAACCCCATTTTTATTCCTTCCTTTATTCAACGTTTACACCTTTTCTAATTTGGATGTTTCCAATTATATAATAAATTATAATATATATCAAGTATAAAATTATGCCTCCTACCATTAAAAGCTGCATAGTTTCTTTATTTGGAGCTTCTACAGTATTAAATAAATTCATAATGTTTTTGTTAAATAATCCTGCAATATATAGGATTAAAACTGTTGTTATAGTCATTGCAATAAATAGTACTAAGCCATATACTACTGATTTTATTATTCTTTTGTTGTTTGATTTATGTCCTAAAATTATACCTAAATATCCACATATTAGCATGAATATAAATTCTAAAATTAGTATTATACCTATTACTGCAATTATTACTCCTGTTTTCACTTCAAGCATTGTTGCTATTGGCATTAATGCATTTTTTATAAATTCAAAATTTGCCCTTGTTCCATATCCTATTACAATGCAAGCAAAAATTATAGCAAATGAAATTAGCATAAGAATAATTCCTGATAATACTTTTGATAAGAATATTGTTTCATTTTTTACTGGTAATGTATGTGTTAAATAAGATTCATCTTTATAAATATTTCGTATAAATCTTACCCAACATCTCATAAGTGAATTAATTACAATGCTTACCATCATTGAAATTGCTGCTCCATAGCATATTTGTGTTATAACTGTAAACACTATTGAGTTTTGGATATTACTCAAAAGTCTTGCTGCTCCTGAAAAAGCAAGCCCTAATATATAGAATACAAGTAGTGGCTTACAAATCCATTTTAAATCATATTTCATTACTTTTCCTAACATTTAAAGTACCTCCTAAATATTTCATCTATTGAACCTTTTTCCTTTTCCCTTAATTCATCTGCTGGTGAAGTAAGAATAATTTCTCCATCATTCATAAAAATTACTTCATCTAGAATTCGCTCTATATCTGAAATAAGGTGTGTTGATATTATCATACTTGCTCCTTCTTTAAAGTTTGATAATATTGTATCTAGTATATAATCTCTAGTTGCTGGGTCTACTCCTCCTAGTGGTTCATCTAATATGTATAGGTCTGCATCTCTACTCATAACTAAAACCAATTGCAATTTTTCTTGCATACCTTTAGACATTTTAGATATTTTTTTGTTAATATCTAGGTTTAAATCTTTCAATAGTCTTTTTGCTTTTTCTATATTGAAGTTATCGTAAAATTCTTCAAAGTAATGGAAAACTTCTATTATTTTCATCTCTTTATCTAAGTATGTTCTTTCTGGCAAATACGCTATTGTTTTCTTAGAATTAACCCCCGGTTTTTCTCCATTTATATAAACTTCACCTTCTGTTGGCACAAGCAGGTCATTAATTATTTTAATAAGAGTTGATTTTCCAACACCATTTTTGCCTAAAAGACCTATTATTTTCCCTCTCCCAATTTTTAGGTTAATGTCTTTTAAAACTGGAGTATCATCATAACTCTTCCACAAATGCTTACATTCCAATAATTCCATTATTTCTCTCCTCCTAATTCTTGCAAGTACTTAATAGCTTCGGCTTTATCAATTCCAATGTCTTTCATTCCATCTAAATAGTTTTTCACCTTTTCTTTTGCCAAGCTTCTTTTTACATTTTCAATTAATTTTACATCGCTTGTTACAAATTTTCCGTTTGTACGCTCAGTAAAAAGTAAGCCTTCGCTTTCAAGCTCAGTCAAAGCCTTTTGCATAGTGTTAGGGTTCACTTTGGCTGTAAGCGCTAGCTCCCTTACAGACGGAATCCTCTCACCCATTTTTAACTTTCCAGAAACAATTTGAAACCTTAACATTTCAACTAATTGAATGTAAATTGGTCTATCATCATTAAATATGTAATCCACAATCTTTATCCTTTCTATTATTGTATTACTTGCATAATACAATAATACTATTTTGTTTTTGATTTGTCAAGAACTTTTTT
>USHY01000028.1 GCA_900554635.1 uncultured Clostridium sp.
AAGGGATAAACGCTGAAAGCATCTAAGTGTGAAGCCCACCCTAAGATAAGATATCCCACACCATAAGGTGGTAAGAAACCAAGAAGACGACTTGGTAGATAGGTTGGAGGTGTAAGTGTAGCAATACATTAAGCTAACCAATACTAATAAATCGAGGGCTTAACCAAGAAATTGGAAAAGCTGAGAAATCGGTAAGAAAATAGTTTAGAAGTAGTTAATTTATCTGTATATTTTTGAGTGTGCTAAGCAGAAGGAGAGAGGACATTAAAGGCAAGAAAAGCCGAATACAAAGTTCATAATTTTCTGGTGATAATGACAATGAGGATACACCTGTTCCCATACCGAACACAGAAGTTAAGCTCATTAATGCTGAAAATACTTGCGAGTTACCTTGCTGGGAAGATAAGTAGTCGCCAGATTTTAATATATTCCCCGTTAGCTCAGTTGGTAGAGCGCTCGGCTGTTAACCGATAGGTCGTTGGTTCAAGTCCAACACGGGGAGCCACAGGTAGTAATTTTAACATTACTACTTTTTTTATTTTAAAACCTAAGCAAACAAACAGTAACTTTAAACTCATAATTCACATATACTATAATATAACACTAAATTTAGTGTTATATGGAGTTGAGGTATATGGATTCTATGGAATATGGTTATTGTTGTGAGCAAAAACCTAAGGCAAAGAAGAATAACTGTTTTAGATTAATTGCTGAAATACTAGGCGTACTTTTTGCATTAACAATTGGCATAATAATTGGAGCAGAACTTGCATCAACAATATTAGCAGCAATTGCTGCAATAATTGTTTTAGCAATAATTCTTGGCATACTTTTTGTATTAACAATAATCCTAATTATTTGCAAAAACAGAAAAAATAATCGACCTTGCTAAATAAAGAGCTCCTTCTTGATAGAGATATCAGGGAGGAGTTTTTGATTCTTATTTACTTTCATCAGAATTTATGATATAAAATATAGAGAATAATTATTAGGAGATTAGATATGCAGGAACTAGAAAAATGTAACATTTGTCCACATGATTGTGGTATTAATAGATTAAACGGAAAAATTCGGCAGATGCAAGGCGACTGACAAGATTAAGCTTGCAATGGCATCAATACATAATTTTGAGGAACCTTGTATTAGTGGGGAAAATGGTTCAGGTACAGTGTTTTTTTCAAATTGTAATTTAAAATGTGTTTTTTGTCAAAACTATAAGATAAGCCAAGAGGGGTTAGGAAACGAAATTACTATAGAGGAGCTTGCTGATGTTTTTATAGATGAGCAAAACAAAAATGCTGAAAATATCAATTTAGTAACACCTACAATGTATGTGTACCATATAATTGAAGCAATTAAAATTGCAAGAAGCAAAGGTCTTAGAATTCCAATAGTGTACAACTCTAATGGATACGAAAATGTTGAAACAATAAAGAAACTTAATGGCTACATTGATGTATATTTGCCAGATTTAAAGTATTTTGATGATGATTTAGCCTTTAAATATTCAGGCATAAAAAACTATTTTGAAAATGCAACAGCTGCTATTAAGGAAATGTATAATCAAGTAGGAAGTCCTGTTTTAGATGAAAATGGTATGATAAAAAAAGGGCTAATTATCAGGCATCTAGTATTACCAAGTAACATACAGAACTCAAAAGATGTTTTAAAATGGATAAATGATAATATGGATAAAAATGTTTTTGTAAGTGTAATGGCACAGTATTTTCCAACTCATAAGGCAAAAGATTTCCCAGAAATTAATCGAAAACTCACAATGGAGGAGTATAAGGAAATTGAAGATTATCTTTATTCATTAGATTTAGATAATGGATATATTCAAGAACTTGGAGAACATGAAGAAGAATATGTTCCAGATTTTGAAGGAGGTATAAAATGAAAGCATTAGTTACAGGAGCGTCATCAGGAATAGGCAGAGATATGGCAAGATATCTTGCAAGTTTAGGCTATACAGTGTATGCAGTAGGAAGAGATGAAAGGAAACTTTCGGATTTAAAAAACGAATTGGGAGAGAAAATTCAAGTAATAATAAAGGATTTGAGTGTAAAAGAAAATTCAATTAGTTTATATGAAGAACTAAAAATGGAAAACATAGATTTAGTTGTAAACAATGCTGGTTTTGGTGTGTTTGGAGAGTTTGTTGATACAGACTTAGAAAAAGAAATTTCACTTATTAATACAAATATAACTGCAGTTCATATACTTACAAAATTATTTTTAAAAGATATGTTAAGAGAAAACAAGGGAAAAATTTTAAATGTTGCTTCAATTGCAGGATTTGCACCAGGGCCACTTATGGGTGCATATTATGCTTCAAAAGCTTATGTATTGAGGCTTACAGAGAGTGTATATGAGGAATTAAAAAAGAAAAAATCAGATGTTACAATAAGCACACTATGCCCAGGACCAGTTGATACTAATTTTAATAATGTCGCAAATGTTAAATTTAGTATCAAGGCTCTTCCAAGTGAATATGTTGCAAAATATGGAATTGATAAAGCTTTGAAGGGCAAACTTATTATAGTTCCGGGAATCATTCCAAAACTATGTAGGTTTTTCAGCAAAATTACGCCAGATAAATTATCAATGAAAGTGGTATATGCAAATCAAACTAAAAAGGTAAACAAATAGGAGGTAATTATGAGTAAAGTAGAATGGAAATCAGGAACATTTATATACCCAATTCCAGCAGTAATGGTAAGTTCTGGAAATATGGAAAATTCAAATATTTTAACAGTAGCATGGACAGGTATTTTAAACACAAATCCAGCACAAGTGTATATATCAGTAAGGCCAGAAAGATTTTCATATGATATTATAAAGCAAACAGGTGAATTTGCTATAAACTTAACAAATTCAGCATTAGCATTTGCAACAGACTGGTGCCGGAGTAAAATCAGGCAGAAATGTAGATAAGTTCAAAGAAATGCACCTAACCAAACAAAAACTAAACCACATAAACTGCCCAGGAATAGCAGAAAGTCCAGTAACAATAGAATGCAAAGTAAAAGAAATACGCCCATTAGGCTCACATGATATGTTCATAGCAGATGTGTTATCAATAGATGCAGATGAGAAATATATTGATAAAAAAGGAACATTTGACATAACAAAATGTGATTTGATTGCATATGCAAATGGAAAATATTTTGAAATGGGAAAGCAAGTAGGAACATTTGGATTTTCTGTGAAAAAGAAAAAAGCTTAAATTTAATTATGGCAATTTACAATGTGCAAATGGTGAAATATGCATGTTGAAATTTATCGTTTTTTAAGTTATAATAGTATGGTATTATTTTTGTGAGTCAGGGGTGAGTATGATTAATTTACTGTTAAGCGGGAATAGTGGGGTTTTTGATGGAGCTTTGTCGGAGCTTATTTCTATTGCGAATAAAACAAGGGAGCCTATTAATTGTTATATATTGACAATGACACTTACTAGAGTTAACCCCAATTATGTGGCGATTTGTGATGACCAAGTTGAGTTTTTGAATGAGGTTGTTAAGTCTAAAAATCCGGAGAATGTTGTTACAAAAATTGATGTGACTGAGATATATGAAAATGAATTTGAAAATTGCAAAAATGAAGATGCTTATTGCACACCATATACACTGCTTAGGTTGCTTATAGACCTAGTACCAAATATGCCTGATAAAATCTTATATTTAGATATTGACATGATGGCAAACAAAGATATATCTGAGCTTTATAACATAGATATTTGCGATTATGAATATGCTGCTGTAAGGGAAAAATATGGTTCTAAAATAATTAGGCCGGATTATATTAATGCAGGTATGTTATTGCTTAACATGGTTAAAATAAGAGAAACTAAGCTTTTAGAGAAAGCTAGAAATCTAATCAGAACCAAAAAATTATTATTTGCAGACCAAGATGCAATATTTTGGTCAACTACAAAAAAGAAATTGATTCCGAGAAAATATAATGAACAAGCTTTTCTCAATAGAAAAGCAACAGTAATTTGTCACTTCAGCAAAAGAATGTTATGGTTACCATATCCACATACGGAAAATTATAAACAATGGAATGTTGAAGAAGTTCATAGAATTTTAAAATGCCATGCTTTTGATGAAGACTTAAAAGAGTATGAAAAATGGAAAAAAGAATATACAAATAAATACAAAAATTAGTTAGGAGAGATTATGGAACAAGGAAAAGAAGTTATACCTATATTTTTTACAGTTGATGATAAATATATACCATTTTTAGCTGTAGCAATTCAATCATTAATTGAAAATTCAACAGAAAAATACTATTACTTAATAAAAATATTATATACAGACATAACAGAAGAAAACAAAAAGAAAATTAGTAAATATGAAAGAGAAAATGTAGACATAGAATTTGTGGACTTAAATTATTATATTAATAAAATAAAAGACAAGCTTTATACAAGAGATTACTATTCTAAAACAACATATTTTAGATTATTTATACCAGAGCTATATCCACAATATAACAAAGCAATTTATTTAGATTGCGATATAGTAATACTATCAGACATAGCAAATTTATATAACATAGATTTAGAAAATAATTTAGTTGCAGCTGCACCAGATGGTGTAATACAAACTATAGAGGTATTTCAAGAATATGCTGAAAAAGTTGTAGGTGTTGCAGATTACCACAACTACTTCAATGCCGGAATACTAGTTATGAATTTAGATGAACTAAGAAAATTTGGATTCCAAGAAAAATTCATGTATCTTTTAAGCACAGTAAAATTTTCAGTAGCACAAGACCAAGACTATTTGAACAGACTATGTAAAGGCAGAGTAAAGCTATTTGAAACAACATGGAACAAAATGCCAATTTCAGGAGATAATGAAGAAAAAGAAAAATTAAGCCTAATACACTATAATTTAGCATTTAAACCATGGCATTTTGAAGATATTTTATACAAAGAATATTTTTGGCAATATGCTGAAAATACAGAGTTCTTTGATACAATAATGAAAATAAAAGAAAACTACACAGAAGAAGAAAGATTTGAAAACAGAGAATCTGATAGAAAACTTAGAGAACTTGCACAAAAAGAATGTGACTGTGTAGGCGATGATAGAAAGTATAGGAGATAAAGATGAAAAAGCAAAATATTGAAAAATCTAAGGACCGATTAGAAGTTTTAGAAAAAATAGATAAACTTGAAAGAGAAGGAAAGTTTGATATAGATGTTGAAAACGACCCTCCAACAATTGAGTTAACACCAGATAATGTAGATTACTTAAGAAAAAGCGGAACAAGTAAATTAAAAAGAAAAGTTGCCAATAAAATAGGAAAAAAATTCCTAAAGAAAATGATTAAGAAAAACAAACTAATAATAAAAGAGATAAGAGGAATTGAAAATTTAAAAAATGTAAAAACAGGTGCAATGATAACCTGTAACCATTTTAATCCATTTGATTCCTTCACAATAGAGAAAGTTTTTAGGAGTACAAAACAGCATAGAAGTAAAAAGTTATATAAAGTAATAAGAGAAGGAAACTACACAAATTTCCCAGGCTTTTATGGATTTTTATTTAGAAATGCAGATACACTACCACTAAGTTCAAACAAAAGAACAATGGTAAATTTCATGAAAGCAGTTGATGTGATTTTGAAAAAGGGAGATTTCATATTAATTTATCCAGAGCAAAGTATGTGGTGGAATTATAGAAAACCAAAGCCATTGAAAGATGGTGCATTTAAAATGGCAACAAGAAGCAATGTGCCAGTTATTCCAATTTTTATTACAATGGAAGATAGTGATATAATTGGAGAAGATGGTTTTCCGATTCAGGAATACACAGTAAATATAGAAAAACCAATTTATCCAGACCCAGAAAAATCCGAAAAAGAAAATACAGTTATGATGAAAGATAAAAATTATGAAGTTTGGAAAAAAATCTACGAGGATTTTTACCAAATACCACTAGAATATAAGTGCGACCAGGAAGAAGTTTTAGCAAATTAGGAGAGCAAATAGATGAAAGAAAAGATAATTTATTATGAAGATGAATTAAATGATGAATTTTCTACGGCAAAAATTATTCCAATAAAAATTGATGAACAATACAAATATGAGCATAAAAACCAACTATGGAATTTATGCTCTTTTGTTACTCAAAATATATTAAGTATGCCAATTAAAGTATTATATGCAAAATTAAAATTCAGAATAAAATTTGTAGGGAAAGAAAAATTAAAACAATATAAAAACACAGGATATTTTATATATGCAAACCATACACAACCATTTGCAGATACATTTATACCAAGCCTTGCAAACTTTCCTAAAAGAAATTTTTTCATAGTAAATCCAGAAAATGTATCAATGAAAGGATTAAAAACATTAGCACCAATGCTAGGTGCAATACCAATCCCTGCTAATAAAAAAGCAATGAAGAATTTCTTACACACAATTGAAAAAAACATACACCAAAAACATTCAATAACCATTTATCCAGAAGCCCATATATGGCCTTATTATACCAAAATTAGACCATTTAAAGAGGTATCATTCAAATATCCAATAGAATACAATGTACCAATATTTTGTATAACAAATACTTACCAAAAATATAAAAATAACAAGGTGCAAATTGTAAGCTATATAGATGGACCTTTTTATGGAGATGAAAAGTTGATACTTCAGGAAAGAAAAAAAGAGCTAAGAAATAGAGTATATGAATGTATGGTAAACAGGAGTAAAAATAGTAATATTGAGGTTGTTAAATACATCAAAAAAACGCAGGAATTTTAAAAAAATTATTGACAGGAAAATATTAATAGTATATACTGATTTTATAAAAAAATAGTAACAAAAGTTTTATCTAAAAGAAACGAAAAACAAGGAGAAAATAATTAATGAAAATCGCTGAAAGCCTTGGGGCCCTATATATATATATATATCGATAATATTATAAAAGAAAAACTATATATTAAATATAAAAAAATAAAAATTAATCTAATGTACAAAGTATTTATGGAATAGGTGTATTAAAGTATAATTAGATTAATTTTAAAAAAATATATTTATAACCCATGGTTATATTAAGGAGGAAAAAATAATGAAAAACACAAAAGGAATAACGCTAATTGCGCTAATTATTACAATAATAGTAATGCTAATACTGGTGTCAGTAAGTATAAATATAGCAATAAAAACAGGATTATTTGAGCAAGCAGGAAATGCTACAAAAAAATATAGAGGAGAACAGAAGAAAGAAAGCAACCTTAGCAAAATCACAGTAGGCGGAGTTGAATACGATTCTGTAGAAGACTATATAGCCAAAAATAATGGAACATCTCAAGATGTTGTAAAATGGGTATATGTTGATAATGGAGATGGAACTGTTGAAATAACAGGGCTAGACTTGAGAGGTAAAAAAAGTGAAAAAAGAACCATAATTAATCAAGAAGCTGGACAAGAGTATGGAGCAATAACATTAAATTTAGCCAATGATACCTTAGCAATTCCAGGTGAAATAGATGGAAAAAAAGTTGCAAAAGTTTCATTTATAGAAAACATATATGATGGAATGCTAGAATCAGACAATGGCTGGTTTACAATATCTGGAGTAAAAAGTATCATATTTGCAGATTCAATAGAGACAATAGGCGGACAAACAATTTCATTTGAGGATGTAGAAAATTTACATTTACCAAGTGGACTAAAAGAAATATTGTCAGCCGATTTTTGGTCTCAGCCTCCCATGGCATATTTGAAAAAGGTTGAAACTCTAACAATACCAAAGAATGTAGAAAATATTGGAGGATATGCTTTCTATAAACTAGAAAGTTTAAAGAATATAGTTTTTGAGGGAATACCAAAAACCATTGGAGATGATGTTTTTCATGGTTGTGACTTAGTAAAAGAACTTACAATTCCAGAAGGAGTAGAAAAAATTGGAAGTCTATTAGCTACAAGAGAATCATCTGAACCGCTTACGATAAATTTACCAAAATCACTAAAAGAATTTGGCAGTCCAAGCTATAGCAGGAGTGTAACATTGAATTTCCCAAATGGAATTAATGAAAATTTAACAATCCCAGAAGATAAATGGGGTGCAAGTAAGGTTATTGTTGAGGGGGTTGAGCAGTAATTTATATTCCAACTAAGGAATAAAACTTAGTTGGATTATTTTTTAAGAGATTTAAAAGAGAAGGAAAGTGTATGAGGGGTAAGGTTGAAATATCTTTAAATGTGTTTATGGCAGTGCTTTTAGTGGTGTCTAGTGTGTTTGCAATGGATACTGGAATTAACCATGGTTATATTCAAATTTCTGTATTTGTAGTTTTTATTTTATATTGTGTTTATAGATTGATAAAAAAGGAACCGATAAAGATTGTAGGAAATAGCTTGGATGTTTTTGTTTTGTTATTGGTTTTATCAACAGCGGTCCCTTTAATTTGTAATACTTATGTTAGCTTGTACGGCACTGTTCAAGCTGTTTTGCAGTATTTGTATGTGTGGTGTGTGTATATTTTAATTCGAGAAATTACAAGAAATGTGAGTGGTTTTGGGAAGATTATTACTAATGTGCTTATTTTTTCTTCTATTGGTTTGATTTTTGTGGGATTAGATGGAATTACATTTAATTCCTTGGAAAAAACATTAGAGAAAATAGGAATAGTCATAAGTAAAAATGGTGATAGCAGGTTAGTTTCAACATTTGGATGTGCTACAGCTTTGGGAGCTTACATAGCAAGTGTTATGTTTTTGAATTTTGACGAGGTGTTAGAAAATTCAAAATTGCTGGTAAAGTCTATATATAAAACAATAACTTTTATCTTGTTAATTGGAATTATATTAACATATAGCAAGGGCGTTTTTGTAGTACTTGCATTTGCTATTCTGCTATATATTATTTTACTAAAAAACAATAAAAAAAGAATTGAAATCATTGAAAATATAATTGCTTCATCTGTTTTTAGTGTAATATTTTTAAATGCTTTTGATTCATTATTTAATGTTGGAAATTTTATACTTTTATGGGTGGTTTTTGGAATCTTAATAATCACATCATTTATAGTAAATATAATGTTAGAAAAAATAAACGAGTTGATTGGAAATAAAAGTACTAAAAGGTTTTGGATAGTATTTATAACAATTTTGATAGTTATATTGCTATATGTGGTAATTGGATTAAATGTTGTTGATAAATATACAGTTTTTACAAATAAAGTTTCATCAAATTATAAAGTGAAGATTATTAACAATATTGAAGGAAATACTAATTATTTATTGGAATTTGATATAGAAGCGGCAACAGAAAATGATGAAACTGAACCATACACTATAAAAATAATTCAAAAAAATGTTAAGAATCAAGAACTATGTAGTACTGAGTTAAACTTTGGAAGTTTTAATGGCATTAAAAACATGGAGATTAATACAAAACAGGAAACAACAGAGTTTAGAATAGAATTTACGGTTAATGAAAAATGTACAGATAAAAAATTAGTTGTGAACAATTTGAAAATTAATGGAAAGACAGTTGCATTAAAATATAAGTATTTACCTACTAAGTTAGTAGAAAAAATTAAAAGCATAAACTTAAAGTACAAAACTTTGCAGGAAAGAAAAGAAATGATAGCAAATGCCTTAGAATTGGCAAAGGAAAATCCATTAACAGGAATAGGTGGAAATGGATGGCAATATGAGTATAAAGATGTACAAAAGTATAACTATACAGCCAGAAAGATACATAGTTATCCAACTAAAGTATTTTTGGAATATGGAACTATAGGGATAATTGTATATTTGGCAATATTTATAATAGTTACAATTGAGGCCATTAAGAATAGAAAGATAACATCAATTACTTTTGCAGTGCTAATTTTAATGCTTCACAGTGTAATAGATACAGATATGGAATATACGCACATTTTAATATATACCTTTGGAACAATGGGCGTAATTTCTAAGAATATGAAAAAGGCAGAAAAAACATCAGTCTTAACATATTTGGTAGATATTTTAATCGTTCTAATAATAGCTTTTGGCATTTCCCAAGTATATACATTGCAAAAATATGATGTGTATGAAAAGATAGCAGATTTATTAAGGTCTCGCAATGGTTTAAGAAAAACATCAAATGAATATTTAGAAATTAATAAACAAATAGCCAACCAATACGAGAAAATCTTGCCTACTGAAAGGTACAATTATTTATCAATTTATGAGAAAATAGTAAATTATTATTTAAATTCAAATTGTGAAAATAAAGATGATATTATGGAGAATTATTATGATAAAATATTAAAGTATGAGAGCAAAAATCCTGAAAAATGCAGAGAAGAAAAAATACTTGTAGTAGGAAATATTGTTAAAAGGCTTGGCCAGTATGATAGTTCTGAATTTTATGATATAAAATATAGGTTTATAAACTTAATCATAAATGAATATGAAAAAACAGAGTCAAAAGATCAAAAAAATCTAGAGGAAATTTATGACTATTCAAAAACAATAAAACAGTTATATATATTAGGAGTAAGGGTAATAAACCAAACAGATATAATAATAGATGAAGAAAAACTAGGACAAATAGAGCCGAATGTAAGTAAGAAAATTATTGTATACCAAACTCATGGTACAGAAAGCTATAAATCTAGCCAAAAGTATGAGATGTATAAGTTTTATAGAACAACAGACTCAAACTATAATGTTATAAAAATAGGAAATAGGTTATCAGAAAATTTAAGCCAAAAAGGATATGAGGTTATTCATGATACTCAATATTTTGACTTACCAACTACAAAAGGAGCTTATGAAAAATCTAAAATAGCAGTTGAAAAGTTATTAAGTGAGGATATCAATACTATAATAGATGTTCATAGAGATGCAATTTCAGAGACAGAACATGAAGCAACAGTTACACAGATTAATGGGGAAGATGTAGCACAGTTAAGGTTTGTAGTTGGAATTAATTTAGATGATGCAGATTGGATGAACCACTTAAAACTTGCAATAGATATTCAAAAAAGAGCAGATAGAAAATATCCAGGACTTTTCAAACCAATTATTATTCGAGAAAGCACATATAATCAAGACATTGTGGAAAATGCAATATTAATTGAGGTTGGAGAAAATTGTAATACAATAGAAGAAGCAATAAGGGGAGTAGAATATTTTGCTGAGATTTTTTAAGCAAAATAAAGTTCCTGTGATTTAATAAAAATACTTGATAATGTCAAGAGGGTATGGTAAAATAATTTGCATTGGAGGTGTATTATGAAGAAAACTTTAAAAATAGTTTTAGTTGCAGTAATTTTGGTAGCTGTAGCATTTAGTTTATCTGCATGTGGAAAGAAAGAGGAGAGCGAAAATAAGGCTAATGGAAATGGTACTCAAAGTAGCCAAGACAATAATACTCAGGTATCTACAGATGAAAGCTTTTCAAGAGGGGAATGGAATGGTAATCAATATGTAAATAACTTTGCAAAGATTAAATTTTCATTACCAACCGGCTGGGAAAAAGCATCAGATGAAGAGATTGCTAAAATTATGGAAATTGGTGTTGAACAATTAAATCAAGACCAAAAAGAATTAGCAGAACTTGCCAAGCAGACAACTGTTTATGGAATGGTAGTAAACAATCCAACAACAGGTGAAAATGTAAGCGTTCTTTTAGAAAAACCAGCAGTAAAAATCACAACAGATACCTATTTAGAAACTTTAAAAAGTCAATTACAATTAGTAAGTAGCATCAAATATGAAATTGGCGAAGCATCAACTACTAAAATAGGAAATGAAAATTATTCAGTATTAAGTGCGAAAGCAACAGTTTCAGATGTTACAGTTGGACAAAATTATTATGTAAAAGCTGAAGGCGATTATATAATAACAATAATTGTAACAACAACAGCTGATGAACAATTAAACACGATTCTTGCAAGTTTTAAATAAAGAAAATATACGGAGTAAAAAATGAAAAAAAATGAAATTCTTTTAAAAATTCAAGATTTAACAATATATTTTTTCATAAGTAGTTTTCTTGGTTGGGTTTTAGAGGTAGCATATGCTTTTAGTGTATTTGGAACTTTTATTGATAGAGGGTTCTTGAAAGGCCCTATTTGTCCAATTTACGGCTATGGAGTAGTAGCTATGGTTTTGATTTCAGAATGGGTGAAAAAAGAGAATATACAAAGTAATTTTGCAATTTTTTGTATTATAACAGTAATTGCAACTGTATTAGAGTATTTAGCATCATTATTTTTAGAGATTATCTTTAATTTAAGATGGTGGGATTATACAGGATATTTTTTGAATATTAATGGTAGAGTATGCCTTGTATTTTCAATCTTTTTCGGATTAGCAGGTCTAGGCTTTATGAAAATGATTTATCCAAGACTTCAAAACTTAACAAAGTCTATTAGGGAACATTTTTCAAATAAAAATATTTGGATAATCTTGATTGCGTTAATAGTTATAATGACACTAGATAAAGGATTATCAGCTTTAAGATATATAGATCCACAATTAAGAGATGTTGATTTTAGAGTTGTTTTAAAAAAATAGGGAGAGCATTATTGCTCTCCTAAAACTTTTTTCAATTCTTCTTTCCTTTTAATCTTGTTAGTTGTTGTTTTAATTAAAGGTTCTTTGCTTAAACTTAAGTGTTTTATGTATTTGTACATTGGAAGAGTTTTGTTAATTTCTTTTATTTCATTCCAAATAATGTCATACATTTCTTTTTCAGAAATCCCCGGATATTTTGTATTTATTGCATTTTCGTTGCATACAATTTCTACTGCTACTTTTACATCGTTTTTGTCTTTTTCACCAGGTAGTCCATATACGAAAGATTCTTCAACTTCATCCAGTCTATTAATTAAAATTTCAAGTTCCTCAGGGAAGACTTTTTTTCCATTTTTTAGAACTATTAAGTCTTTTTTTCGGCCAGTTATGAATAAGAAACCATCAGAATCAATGTATCCTAGGTCTCCTGTGTGGAACCAACCATCTTTTAGAACCTCTTTAGTAAGGTCTGGTTCGTTATAATATCCAAGCATAACATTAGGGCCTTTTACAACGATTTCTCCCATTCCTTCAGAGTCTTTGTTTCTAATTTCAATATTTATGCTTTTCATCTTTTTCCCAACTGAACCATATCTAATGAAATTATCATCTTCTGCGGCAATAACAGGTGATGTTTCTGTTAGGCCGTAACCTTGAACTAGGTGGATTCCTATATCGTTAAACCATTTAACTACTTTTTTATCTAATGGTGCTCCACCAGATATAATAAAGCGCATATTTCCACCAAGGGCTTTAATTAAAGGTTTAAATAGTTTTCTTCTAACATCAATATGTAGTTTCATAAGAATATTGCTAATTTTAATCATTGTGTTTATAAGCTTTGTTTTGCCTTGCTTTTGAACTTCTTTCATAATTGTTGAATGCATTTTATCAATAAGTACAGGAACTCCAACAAATACAGATACTTTGTATTCCACAAGATTTTTTTGAATGTATTTTAATCCATCTGGGAAAACAGTTTTTACTCCTGATGATAGCATAACAAGCATACCTGTTGAACCAAAAATATGGTGATATGGCAAAAATGCTATGTTTACATCATTACTATAGAATGATTCAACTAAAAGCATATCATTAACATTTGTTGCAATTCCATATTGATTAAGCATAACAGCTTTTGATTTTGATGTTGTTCCAGAAGTAAATAGCAAAATGCTTAATTTTTTAGAATCAATTTTGCAATTAACAAATTTTTTAAATCCAGAATCAAGAGCTTTCTTGCCTTCCTCTAATAAATCGTAAAAGTAAAGAAAATCAGGAACTTGAGAGGTGCAAATAAAATATTTAATTTTTGTTTTATTGTTCTCCTTAATTTTCTTCATAATTTCTTTTAATTTCAAATCAAAAACAACAGCTTGGGCTTCACTTCTAGACAAAGAGTTTTCAAGCTCACCAAGTTGCAATCCCTTATCTAAAGGAACAGAAACAATACTTCCGAAGTAAATTGCTAAGATGAGCAACAGCCCACTCATAACTATTAGCTCCAACAACAGCAATTCTACTATTTTGCAAATTTAATTTATACAAAGATGTTCCAAAAGAATTAATATCTTTTAATAAATCAGAATAAGTGTGGTTAATATAAGCAACCTCACTACCATTTTTAACTTTAGTAGTGAAGGCAATATTATCTGCAAAAATTTTTGCAGAATTATAAATAATATCTTTAACATTTTCAAATTTCTTAATATGCTTCTTACTTTTCATTAAATACTCCTTTTAAACAATATGTTTAGCTACAGGCTATTATACCGTAAATTTGAAAACAAGTCAAGGATAGGTGGGGTTGATTTAAACATATAAATAGACTGATATTTAAAAAAAGTCATGTACGCTTTTGTTTTAATATAAAAATATGATATAATGTAACATTATATGCTTCTTGGACTAAAACTTCAGGCAAACCTGAACAACCAGTTAAAGAAACAGTAAAAGAAATTCAAAATACAGAAGAAACAAAAGCAAAAATTGAATTTGCAAAAGAAGTTAGTAAAGACTACAAATTAGATATAAAACCTGTAGAAGTTAAAAACGAAACAAACAATCCAAAAACAGGAGATAATATTACAACAAGTATAATGCTATTTGTATTTTCTATAACAACTATTGGAACATTAACAGTAGTAAACAGAAAAAAAGTAAGAGAATAGTAAGGCAATATATAGAGGCTGGTTGGAGTTATTAGCTAGCCTCTATACACGAAAGGATAATGTAAATAATGAGAAGAAAAAAGAATAAAAAATATAAGAAAGCAATTTTAAATCTTATTTTATATATAATTTTGCTTTCTATATTAATATATTCTGGAATTAAAATCTTTAAATGGTATAAAGATAAAACAAATAACAATAAAATAGTTGAACAAATAAAAAGCACTGTAATTGTTGAAGAAAACAACGAAGATGGAAACGAGAATGGATATACAGTAGACTTCAATAAACTAAAAGAGCAAAATAACGAAACAATTGCATGGCTTAAGATAAACAATACAAATGTTGAATACCCTGTAGTAAAAGGAACAAATAATAGCTTTTATTTGAACCATAGTTTTGATAAAAGTAAGAATTCAGCAGGATGGATTTTTGCAGATTATAAAAATAAGTTTGATAATACTGATAAAAATATTGTAATTTATGGCCACAATATGAGAGATGGCTCAATGTTTGGCAGCATGCTAAATATACTAGATGCTAAATGGTACGAGAATGAAGAAAATACAAATATCACTTTATATACTGAAAACGAAAAATGTATTTATAAAGTATTTTCCATTTATAAAATAGAAAATGAAGACTATTATATAAAAACAGAATTTAAAAATGATAATGAATTTGAAGAATTTGTAAAAAACTTAAAGAAAAGAAGTATTAAAGATTTTAATGTTGACATTTCAAAAGATGATAATATATTAACATTGTCAACATGTGCAAATAATAATAAATATAGAATTGTATTACATAGTGTTAGAGTTAAATAAAACAGAAATAGAGCAATTGTAGAAGATAGAGGAAGCATAATTAAAAAACATTACATCAAATATGAAAAGTAAAGCTATAGTAAAAAAAACAAAAATTTACAATTAATACTTGTGAAAAAAAAACATATATGTTAAAATATAAATATATTTAATAGAAGGGGGATATAAAATGGAAAAATCAAAAATCGATTTATACATAACAACAAATGCAAAATATTTTGAACCATCAGCTATACCAATCATTAGACAAAAAATGGAAAATGCACCAGATGAAGCATTATTAACACTTCAGGCAACAGAATTAAAAGATCCAACAACAGTTTTATTAATTTCTATATTTTTAGGTTATTTAGGAATTGATAGGTTTATGATTGGAGAGACAGGCATGGGAATCTTAAAACTATTAACAGGTGGACTTTGTGGAATATTAACAATTATAGATTGGTTTACTATAAGTAAAAAAGCAAAACA
>USHY01000029.1 GCA_900554635.1 uncultured Clostridium sp.
TTTTCAAATTCCTTTTCTGTTTTACTAACTTCATATACTACTGTTCTAACATTTTCTGGGTCAGTAATACTAAAATGTTTTCCTTCAAAACTTTCCATCTATTAGCACCTCTCTTACAATAATTTATGCTGTTTTTCTTATGTACAACTTACATAATTATTATACACTAAAATCCCCCCAATTGTCAACAATTGGGGGTAATTTAATTACATATATTGGTATTAATACTTTAGCTATGTTTTATTATATTTGAACATAATTAAAAGCGATTCCATTTTTTTCCATTATTTCTTTTTCTCTATTTGAACATGTAAATATAATTATTTGATTTTCTTTAAATTCTTCGTTTATGTATTTCAATATATTTTCTAATCTTTTATTATCATAATAAGCAAAAGCTTCATCTAGGATTATTGGCATTTTTTCTTGTGTTACTTCTTGCAATGCAGATAATCTTAGAGATAAATATAATTGATCTATTGTGCCTATGCTCAATTTATTACTATTTATATAATCTCCATTTTCTAGTTCAACTACCAAACCTTCTCCATCTATAAATTTAACTCTATTATATTTATTAGAAGAAATTTTTTTTGCGATTTCTGATAGATTATTTGTAAACTTAGGTGTTATTTCATTTTTCATTCTTTCATAGGCTCTCTCCATTGCTTCTTTTGCTATATTTATTGCCTTATCAATGCCTAAAATTTTCCTTTTTTCTTCTAAAGAATTTTGCAGTTCTTCTTGAATTTTAGCCTTTTCTTCTGATTTTTTTAGAATATTATTATAATCAATTTCATTTGTATGTAACTGTAGTTTTAAACTTGAAATTCCGTTCTCAAGTTCTTGTTCTATATTTAGCAATTTACTATTTTCTTCATATAATAAATAATTAATTTCATCTTCATCTATTTTATTTTTAAATTCATTCTTTAAATCTAAATTTTCTGAATTTATTTTATTATTTTTCTCTGAATTTAATTCGTTTATATTTTTTTGTATTTTTTCTATATTTTCTTCTGCAGTTTTTATTTCTAATAAATATTTTTTTTCATTTTCTTTTTTTATTTTATTTATTTTTTCATTTTTTATTTTTTTAGAGAAAAATATTCCAAAAATAATTATACTAATTAAACCAAAAATTATTTTAATTAGATTATTTATTTTAAAAATAAATAAAAATAAATTAATTAAAATTAATATTATAAAAAATACTAAAAAAATCCAATAATTATTTTTATTTTTTTCTATTTTTTCAGAATTAATTTTATTTTTTACATTATTTATTTTGATTTTTTCATTTTCTAACATTTCATTATTAATTTTTATTTTCTCATCTTGAACATTTAGATTTGTATTTCTTTGCATAACCTTTTTGACTAGCTTAAGTTGTGTTTCTTTTTCATCTATCTGTCTATTGATGATTTGTTGTCTTTTTTCCAAAATGTTTTTTTGCTCATCACTATTACCTATGTTTCTTTGTTTTTGTTCTAATTCTTCGATCTTGTCGTTAATAACGTTTAATGGTCTACCTACGGTTCTTAGGCTTCCTACCTCTTCTAGTTGCTTTTTGCTTAGGGTTTTAATTGTCTTTTTGTATGATACGTTTTCTTCTCCTGTTGATATCATATTGGCAATTTTTTGCACTAGAAAATTTTGGTCATTATTATCTAATACAACTTCTTTTTGTTCTGCTACAGAAGTTGACAAAAAGGTTGGTTCATCAATTCCTGTTTGTTCATAAAAGAATTCACTGCCTTTTGTTTTATCTATGTTAAAATCTTTAGAAATATCCTCTCCATTTTTGAATATTTTTGGATTTTTTTTATTAAAATCTCTAAACACTTCATAATTTTCATTATTATCTAAATTATAATTTATTTTTCCAGAAAATTCTTTTTCTTGCCATGGTTTATATCTTTCTAAATCAGAAAATTCTTTTTTATTTTTATTTTTTGAAACTCCAAAAAATATTCCTGAAATAAATTTTAGTAAAGTAGTTTTTCCTGCTTCATTTTCTCCATAAATTAAATTAATATTACTATTTAATTTTATTTCTTTATTTTCCAGTTTTCCAAATCCATTTATTTTTAAATTATTTATTTTCAAATTATCACCTCATTTTAAATTGATTGCAATCCTATTTCAATTGCCTTTTCAATTTCTTCCTCTGTATAATTATTTTCTTTTTTTATTTTTTCTATTTCTTGTAAGAAATAGCTTTTTAAATTATTTTCTTTTTTTATTTTTTCAAAATCAATTTTTATTTTTGATGTGTCTTTTATTTTTAAAATATTTTTATTTAAAATATTTTTTAATAATTTATTTGTATTTATTTCAAAATTTTTATTTCCCTCTAATATTATTTTATAATATTTATTTTCATCTAAATTAATTAAATTTAATTTTTCAATTAATTCTTCTTCTGAAAATATTTCAGAAATATTTAGGTAATTTTCTGCAAATTCTTTTTCATCCATTTTTTCGAAATTAATTTCTAATTTATTTTTTTCTAATGTAACACAATACATTCCATGTTTACCTTGTTCATCAAAGCCAAATGAAATTGTTGAACCTGGATATACAATATTTCCAAATATTCCCTTTTTATGGATATGTCCAAGTGCCACATAGTCAAATCCAAGTGCATTTATTTGTTGTTCGTTTATAGGGTTGTACTGTAATTCAGAATTGTTACTTGCATTTAAGTCCCCATGTGTTATTAATATATTTAATTTGTTTTTATTTTCTATTTTTATTTCATTTATTTTTGAATTATTTAAATAAAAATCATCAAATCCATATCCATATATGTCTACTTCTTCAAATTCATATTTTGTTATCTCAGAATTAAATATATATACATTTTCGTTCCAATTAAAATTATTATAATATGAATTTTTTAAAATTGGATCATGATTTCCTGGTGCTATAAATATTTTTGTTTCTGGTATTTCTTTAAATAAATTGTTTATGAATTCTATTGTTGTTTGTCTTACATATTGATGTTCATATAAATCTCCTGCTATAAATAAATATTTTATTTTCTCGTTTTTTATTTTTTCTATTATTTTTTTAAATACTCTTCTTTGATCTAATCTTCTTTGGTCTCCAAAATTTTCTTGTGTACTTAATAATGAAAATGGACTGTCGAAGTGCATATCTGCAACATGTAAAAATCTCATTTTTTCTCCTCTTTTCTATTTTTTCCTATTTTTGCTATTTTATTTGAATTTATATATTTCCATTTTTTATTAGCCAATTTCTGGCTATAATACTATCTGGGTGCATACTTGCTTTTTTTTCTATTTGTAATATTATTTTTTTATCAATAATATATAATACTGCTTTATCTATATTATCATCCAATAATTGATTTAAATATTCTATGTCTGAAAACCCACGTTCTTTGCTTGTTCTATCTGCTATAAATAAAATTTTATCAAGCATACTCATGTTTTCTATACCTGTTGTATGAGCTCTAATTGCTTGGGCCATTTCCTTTGTAAATCCTAATTCTTTTATTGCTATATCTTGTCCAATTTTCGCATGCAATAATCCTAGGTTTTCCCTTTCAATTTCATCAATTTTTATATTATTTTTTTCAACATATTTTAGTTTTTCTTCATTTGGGATTTCTTTTGCAATATCATGAGCAATTCCAACTTTGGCCGCAATTTGTTCATCATATCCCATTTTTTTTGCAATTTCTACCGCGCGTTCCATTACGCAGTAGCTGTGGTAAAATCTCTTTTCAGATAATCTTTTTTTCACATTTTCTATTAATTGTTTTAATTCCATTTTATTTTCCTTTCTAATATGCTAAACTGATTAATTTATCTAATAATTCTGTATATTTTATTCCAGATTTTTCCCATAATTTAGGGTACATACTTATTTGAGTAAATCCTGGCATGGTGTTTATTTCATTAATATATATTTTATTATTTTTATCATCCACAAAAAAATCCACTCTAGATAAGCCTTTACAATCTGCTGCTTTATATGCTTTTTTAGCTAATTTTCTAACTTCATCACTTAAATTTTCTGGCAAATTTGCTGGCATTACTGTTTTTGATTCTTGATTTTGATATTTTGCACTAAATGTATAAAATTCCTCTGCTGCTAATATTTCTCCTAAGCAAGATGCTTCTACTTCCTCATTTCCTAGTACTGCACATTCAATTTCTCTTCCATTTATTTTCTCTTCAATTAATATTTTATTATCATAATTGCTTGCATATTCTATTGCTTTTGCAAGTTCTAAAGCGTTATTTGCCCTATTTATACCTACTGATGAACCTGAATTTGATGGTTTTATAAACATTGGAAATTCTATTTTTTCTGTTATTTTTTGAATTAATTCATAAATATCGCATTTTTCTTCTGTAAAATCTTTTTCTATAAAAATATAATCATCTTCATTTTTTCTTATATATACATACTCTGCTTGTGGGATTGCGGCTTTTTCAAAGATTAGCTTTGTGTATGCCTTATCCATACAAATACTTGAGCCTAATACTCTTGTTCCAACATAAGGTATTTTTAATAATTCAAGTAATCCTTGAATTGTTCCATCTTCCCCTCCTAAGCCATGAAGAACTGGAAATACTTTATCTAATTTTTTTAGATATTCAAAAATATTTTCTATTCTTTCTTTTCCTATTATTTCATCTCCAACTTTGAATTCTTGGTTTTGATATGTATATTTAAACCATTCTCCATTTTTATTAATATAAATAGGATATATTTCATATTTTTCTTTATTTAAGTTTTTTATTACAGATGTACCTGATACTATAGATACTTCATGTTCTGTTGAAGTTCCACCAAAAATTACACCTAATTTTATTTTTTCCATAATTTCTCTCCTTCTAAAACTTTTGCAATTTCTGCAAAATTCATTCGATTTGATGCTTTTAGCAAAATTGCATCTTCCTTTTTGACAATATTGGTAATTTCTCTAATACACTCCTCATTTGTATCAAATTCATATACTTCTTTAGTCCCTAGCGTTCTAGCTTCTTTAGCAATGTCTTTTGAAAGGGTTCCTACTGTAAGTAACACATCTATTTTATTTTTTGCAACCTCTTCTCCCACTTTTCTGTGTAACGTTTCTGAATATTCACCAAGTTCCAACATATCTCCTAATATTGCTATTTTCCTTTTGGCTTCAATGTGTGATAGAACTTCTAAGCTTGCTTTCATTGAATCATAACTTGCATTATAATAATCATTTATTATTTTCAAATTATTTATTTCATTTATTTTATTTCTATTTCCCGTGATTTCGAATTTTTTAATTCCTGCTAATATTTTTTCATTTTCAATATCTAGTATTTTTCCTATAGCAATACTGCACAAACTGTTGTAAATAAAATGCTCTCCTGCAATTGGTACAAATACTGTATATTCTTTATTTTCTAATTTTATTTGAAATTCTGAATTTAATTCTCTTTGGCTTATATTATAGGCCATAAAATCACTAATATTTTTTATTCCATAAGTTATTTTTTTGTATTTTTTTAAATCACAATTATGTAATAAATCATTATCATTATTGATAACTACTGTGCCAGTTTCACTTAATCCTTCTAAAATTTCTAATTTTGCTTTTAATATGTTTTCTCTTGAACCTAGTAATCCTATATGAGCTGTTCCTATATTTGTAATTACTGCTATTGTTGGTTTTGCAATATTTGTTAATTTTTTTAATTCCCCAAAATGGTTCATTCCCATTTCAACTACTGCGGCTTCAGTGTTTTCATCCCAGCTTAAAATTGTAAGTGGAACTCCTATATGGTTATTATAGTTTCCTTGTGTTTTTGAAACATTATATTTTTGTTCTAAAACACTGGCAACCATTTCCTTAGTACTTGTTTTTCCAACACTTCCTGTGATTGCTACAACCGGAATATCGTACAAACTTCTTTTATATTCTGCAATTTTTTGTATTGTTTTTATTACATCCTGAACTTTTATTAATAATTTTTCTGAATATTTTTTTATTATTTTTTCTGGAATTTCACAATCAGTAATTACACCCATTGCACCTTTTTCCAATGCTTCTTCTATGTATTGTATTTGATTATTATTTACTTCACTTTTAAAAGAAATAAATAAATCATCTTTTTTCATTTTTCTTGTATCACTACAAAATGTTTTTACTGTGGATGATGTACCTATTGATATTGCTGCATTTTCGCATATTTCCACTATTTTATCCACAGGTATATTTTTGTTTTTCATAATATTTCTCCCTAAATTAATATATTTATTTTATTTTTTTATGTTACTATTTTATACCATTTTTTATGATTTTTAAATAGTTTCTTGTTTTTTTTGAAAAAAAATTATTTACAAACATTAAGAAAAGTTGTATATTAGAAGAGAAAGAGGGATTTTTATGCAAAGAATGTTAAGCTATATTAGAAAAGCTGTTGATGATTATAATATGATAGAAAATGGAGATAAAATTGCGGTAGGTTTATCTGGTGGTAAAGATTCAATTACTTTACTTATGGGGCTTAAAGCTCTACAAAGATTTTACGAAAAAAAATTTGAGGTTATTGCTATTAGTATTAATCCTGGTTTTGATTTTTTTAACAGTGATTTTTTAAAAAATACTTGTGAAAAAATAGGTGTTCAATTTGTCGAGGAAAAAACTCACATTAAAGAAATCGTTTTTGATATTAGAAACGAAAAAAATCCATGTTCATTATGTGCTAATTTAAGAAGGGGAATTTTAAATAGTGTAGCAATTCGTGAGGGTTGCAATAAAATTGCTTTAGGGCATAATGAAGATGATGTTTTAGAAACATTTTTTTTGAATTTATTATATGGTGGTTCAATTGGCACATTTGCTCCAAAAAGCTATATGGATAGGTCTGGTATTACACTAATTAGACCATTAATATATGCTCCTGAAAAATCTATTAAAACATTTGTAAAAAAACAGGGGATTGAAGTAATGCCTAAATGTTGCCCTATGGATGGAGTTTCCAAAAGAGAAGATATGAAAAATTTAATTTATTCATTACAAAAAGATATTCCGAATGTAAAAACAAATATTTATGGTGCCATTAAGAGAAGTAATATTAAGGGATGGGAAAAATAAGAATAAGCCAAGAGCAATGTAGCTCTTGGCCATTTTTTATTTCGTATATGCTTTCATTGCTTCAGTTAAATCCATTAAATCTTTTTCTGCATTTTCTAAACTATCACCACGAACTCCCATATAGAATTTAATTTTTGGTTCTGTTCCTGATGGTCTTACGGCACACCAACAATCGTTTTCTAGTGTGTATCTTAAAACATTTGATTTTGGTAAATCTAATTTTGTTTCTGTACCTGTTAGTAAATCTTTTTCTATTCCTGCATTGCAATCCATTATTTTAAGAACTTTATATTTTCCTATATTTTCTGGTGGATTGTTTCTCATTGTTCTCATCATTTCTTGTATTTTCTCAGCACCTGCTGCTCCTTCTAATACAACTGGTATTTGTCCTTCTCTATAGTATCCATATTTTTCATACATTTTTTGAATTGCATCCCATAATGTCATTCCTCTATTTTTATAATATGCTGCTATTTCACAAAGAAGCATTACAGCTATAATACCATCTTTATCTCTTGCATGTGTTCCAATTAAACAACCATAGCTTTCTTCAAATCCCATTATACAATTATGGCTATTATTTTGTTCGAATTGTCTTATTCTTGCTGCAATATTTTTAAATCCTGTTAAAGCTAGGAATAGCTCTACTCCGTAGTATTCACAGATTCTATCTGTCATATTTGATGATACTATTGTTTTAATTAATGCTGGATTTTTAGGTAATATTCCTTTTTCTTTCTTTTGTGAGATTAGATATTCTGCAATTGTTAATCCTATCATATTTCCATTGAATAATATGTATTTTCCTGTTTTACTGTCTTTTATATGAAGTCCTATTCTATCTGCATCTGGGTCGTTTGCTAATACTATGTCAGCATCAACTTCTTTTGCCAAATTCAAAGCATATTCAAATGCTTTTGGATCTTCTGGGTTTGGATAACTTACAGTTGGGAAGTTTCCATCTGGCATTTCTTGTTCTTTTACTATGTGAACATTTTTATATCCTAATTCGTTAAATAGTTTTTTAACTAGTCTTCCACCAGTTCCATGTAGTGGAGTATAAACAATTTTTAGGCTTTCAGCAGCTTTTTTGATGTCTTCCGGATTTAATGTATTTTTCTTTAACTCAGTTAGATATAATTCATCAAAATCTGGGCTGATGACATTGTATAAACCTTTTGCTATTGCTTCTTCTTTTGATATTGTTTTTATTTTTGAAAAATCTGTAATTCCATTTACTTTTGCAATTATTTCTGCATCTATTGGCTCTGTTATTTGAGCTCCATCTTCCCAATATACTTTATATCCGTTATATTTTGGTGGATTATGGCTTGCTGTTACCACTATTCCTGATATACAACCTAATTTCCTTACGGCAAATGATAATTCAGGAGTTGGTCTTAATGATTCAAATATATAAGTTTTTACACCATTTGCATTAAGTATTAATGCGGCTAGTTCGCTAAATTCCGTAGATTTGTGGCGAGAATCATAAGCTATGGCAACACCTTTATCTTGGCCACCCTTAGATACAATATATTCAGCTAAACCTTGTGATGCCTTTCCCACTGTGTATTTATTCATTCTATTTGTTCCTGCTCCAACAATTCCTCTTAATCCAGCTGTTCCAAATTCTAAGTCTTTATAGAAACTATCTTTTTTTTCTATTTCATTATCCTTCATTTTTAATAATTCTTTTTTTGTTTCTTCATCAAACACTGGATTATTTACCCATTCTTCATATTTTTCTTGATATTTTTCCATTTTATCCCCCTATTTTTTTATTATATTCATTAAATAATTTTATTGCTGTTTCTGGACTATCTTCACCATTTTTATTTTTTACAGGTGCAAATTCATCTTCTCTTTTTCCTCTTAAAATTTCCATATTTTCTAGTTTTTCAAAGCTATCAAATATAAATGTTTCAAATTTATAGCAGTTTGGTTCTTTTCCTTCTATAATCTCACCATTTTCATCCATATATGTTGCTTTTTTAAATGCAGTATGATATGGTAACTCATCTGCTCCAATTTTTTCTATTGCTTTCATGTTGAATAAATTACAATTAATATGTGATTCGCCAAAAACTAGCTCTCCATCTTTATTTCTTTCTTCTGACATTTCTTTGCTAATTTCAGTATATTCCACAACACTTGGTCTTCCACTTCTTTTGCAGAATACTCCAACTTTTTCCTCTGGACTTGATTTTACAATTGATTTTCCAACTGCCAAAACATTTTTTGTTACTCCATATCCAATTGCCACTTCATCTACCATTTGAACTAATGGATTATCAACTGGACCTATAAATACCCATTCGACATTTCTTTTTTTCATGTCATCAACAATGTTATTCTTAAACATTGCTTCAAAAATGCCTCCATGGCCATTTGCAGCTTGTTTAATAAGCCCTTTTTCAGTTCTTATAATTTTGCCTTGTTTATCTATCATTGGTATTTGGCTTTGAATAAAGAATTTTATATCATTTTTTGGATAACCAAAATAGTTATTTTTTTCAAAAAACTCTATTGTTGCTGAGTTGTTTTCTTTACTTGTCATTATATACCATGGAATAATTATATTATATTTTTCTTTTATTACTTTCAATTTATCACAGAATATCTCGAATAAGGATTTTGCTGGATTTAGGTTTAACACAAATGTTCCTTTAGGTCCATCATGACCTAACCTTGTTCCTTGTCCACCAGCCATTGTAACTACGGCAAATCCGTTTTTTCTAATAATACTCTCTCCAACACCTCTTAATGCTTCCAGCTCTTCTTGTGTTAATTTTGATTTATCACAAAAATCAATAGGCGTAATTTCATCATGATTTTCTTGTGGTTTTTCAATATTTTTAAATAAATTACTTAATAAATCAAAGTTTGTTTCTAAAATTTGGTCTAATAATTCTTCTTTTTCTTTCTCGTTTAAATTCTCATAAGCTCCGAGTAAATGTTCCTGATGAACTTTTTTTAAAATTTCCTTTGCTTGTTCTAATTTATCCAAAAAAATCCCTCCTTTTTGATATATGATAATATATATCAAAATGAGGGATTAGTCAAGAGGAATATATACTAAATATACATATTAGTGTTTTTTTAGGCTTTCATTGCTTCTTCACTTTTTTTATATCCCTCAAAGACATCTTCGATGTTATGTTCTCCTGCAGTATTAAAAATAGATTGGTGGTTATCTAATATTTCTTTGATGTTATCGTTGAAACTCCCGCACCTCATAAAAATCCATTATTTTAATATTTTCAGTTGCGATTTTTTTATTATTTTTTTCTAAATATTTTTCTATTAATTCATTTATTATATTTATATAATTTTCTGTTCCATTTATTATTATTATTGTTTTATTTTGTTTTTTAATTTGATTTTTTAAAGTTTTTTCTACTAATGAATATTTATTTACATTCGTGTCCTTCCAATTTATTTCTAATAATTTCTTTTTACAATCTTCTTGAGCTGTAATTTTTGATAGAACTAATTCTATGTTTGTAGTAAAATTATTTTCAAAAAATGTTATTATTTCTGTTTTTTCTTCCACTTGTTTATTTACAAATGGCAAAATCATTGTTGCAAAATGTATATTGCTTACATAAAAACTACACACTTTTTGTGCACTACATGTTTTTCTCATAAAATGTTCCTCCCTATGTTTTTCTACTGGTAAATTTTACCATTTATTTATACTAATGTCAATAAAAATCGTATGCCGAAATTCGACAAACTCTACGGATTTTGGACATTAGAGGATTTTCGAATAGCTTTTTTTGCCTATTTATGTATATATTTTTTTATATGGTTAATAATTAATTTAAAGATATTTTTTTACAAATTTATATATTTTTTCATTTGGAGGTTTATAATGAATATTGTTAAAAATATATTTAGTAATTTTAAATTTAAAAGATTTTTTATACTATTAATATTATTAATTTTATATACTTTTGTTTCAGCATTTTACTATTCTAATGCGGTTTGTTCAGATATATCTGATAGCGTATTTAGGTTACATGTAATTGCAAATAGCGATTCTCCTGCTGATCAAAATTTAAAATACATTGTAAGAGATAGTATAATTGATTATATGAATGAAATTTCTTCATCTGCAACTTCTAAAGAAGAAGTTTTGCAAATAGCTAAAAGTAATATTTCTGAAATTCAATCTATTGCCATTAACACTGTAAGAAAAGAAGGATATGATTATTCTGTAAATGTTGAAGTTGGAAATTTTGTTTTTCCAAAAAAAACTTATGGAGATATAACCTTTCCCCCTGGTTTTTATGATGCTTTAAAAGTTGAAATTGGTGAAGCTAAAGGTCAAAATTGGTGGTGTGTAATGTTTCCTCCTCTTTGCTTTGTTGATGTAACATCCGGTATTGTTCCTGATGAATCGAAATTGAAAATGCAGGAAAATTTATCCCAAGAAGAATATAAGCTAATTTCACAAGAAAGTACAAATGTAAAAGTTAAATTTAAAATAGTTGAAGTATTGCAAAATTTCACTATAAGTGGTATATTTATGTAGATTATAGAGTGTTAATACACTCTTTTTTCTATATTGCGAAAAAATAGAAGGGATTGAATACATATGGAAAAATTAGTTATAAATGGTGGTACTTCTCTAAAAGGTGAAGTATCAGTACTTGGAGCAAAAAATTCTGCAATTGCTATTCTACCTGCAACATTGCTTTGTAATGGTATTTGTACATTGCATAATGTTCCAAATATAATAGATGTTAGATTATCTTGTACAATTCTTGAAGAACTAGGTTCAAAACTAGAATGGATTGGTCCAAATAGTCTAAAAATTGATAATAGAGATATTACAAGAACACATGCCCCACTTGACTTAACAAGCAAGTTTAGAGCCTCTTATTATCTTATTGGTTCTATGCTTGGAAGACTTAGGGAAATTGAAGTTGGCCTTCCTGGTGGTTGTAACCTAGGAGCTCGACCTATTGACCAACATATTAAGGGATTTGAAGCTCTTGGTGCTACATCAAATTTAGCACAAGGAAAAATTCATGTAAAAGCAAATAAACTAATAGGAACAAATATCTATATGGATGTTGTATCTGTTGGTGCCACAATTAATGTTTTGCTTGCCAGTGTTTTAGCTGATGGTACAACAACAATTGATAATGCTGCAAAAGAACCACATGTGGTTGATGTAGCAAATTTTCTAAACACTCTTGGAGCTGATATTCGTGGAGCCGGTACTGACTTAATAAAAGTTAATGGTGTAAAAACCTTAAAAAATAATGTTACATATTCAATTGTACCAGATCAAATAGAAGCAGGTACTTTTATGCTTGCAGCTATTGCTACAAAGGGTGATATAATTATTAAAAATTGCATTCCTGAACATTTAGATTCATTAACTTCAAAAATTTTAGAAATTGGAGGAAATGTTGAATCATATGGAGATACAATACATGTTTGGTCAACCAAAAGGCCTAATAAAACTGTAATAAAAACATTACCTTACCCTGGTTTTCCAACTGATTTACAACCTCAAATGGGTGTTGTTTTATCACTTGCAAATGGAACTAGCATAATCAATGAATCCATCTGGGACTCTCGCTTTCAATATACTGCTGAATTAAATAAAATGGGGGCCAAAATCACTGCTCAAGGAAAATCTGCAATATTTGAAGGAGTTCCTTTTTTAAATGGAGCCCCAGTTTATGCAACTGATTTAAGAGCAGGTGCTGCACTAGTTATTGCTGGAATTGCAGCTAATGGAACAACTGAAATTTTCAATTTAAAACACATCGATAGAGGCTATGAGTGTATTGAAAAAAAATTTTCTAAACTTGGTGCAGATATAAAACGAATTGTTTATAACTAGAAAGGATTAATTATGTTAAAATGTTGCAGTTTATATAGCGGAAGTACAGGAAATAGTTTCTTTGTTCAAACTGAAAAAACAAAGATTTTAATTGATTGTGGTGTCAGTTGTAAAAAAATTGAAGATGCTCTAGCAACTCTGACGGTATCCCCTTCTGATATCAGTGGAATACTAATTACACATGAACACATTGACCACACAAAATGTCTTGCTTGCTTATCTACAAAATATAATATACCTATATTTATAAATAAAGAAACTTGGACAGCCTTGTTACCTACTAATAAAAAATTTGAAAATGCTAAAGTAAATTACTTTATTAATGATACCAATTTTATGCTACAAGATTTAAAAATACACCCATTTTCAACTCCTCATGATGCCGCAAATCCTTGCGGATTCTGTATATATAAGGATGATCGAAAAATTAGTATTGCCACAGATTTAGGGCATATTTCAAACAAAATTATCAAAAATCTTGAAAATAGCTGTTTTGTTATGTTAGAAGCTAATTATGATTCTAATGTACTACAATATTCATCATATCCTTATTTACTTAAAAAGCGTATTTCTGGGCCAAATGGTCACCTTGAAAATTGTATTACAGGTAAAACTATTGCTCATTTAATAGATAATGGATTAAAAAATGCCTTACTTATACATTTAAGTAAAGAAAACAATTTCCCAGAACTTGCATATAAAACTGTTCAGGAAGAATTACAAAAGCAAAATTATCCTGAAAATTGTATTTCATTAGATGTTGCCCCTAGGGATTTACCTAGTACCATATTTCAAATTAGTTAATTATAGAGTCACCTTAGAGAATAAAATTTAGTAATAGCTAAGGTGACTCTCTTAAGAAAAAAATAAAAATAGATTTGAAATTTAATTCCTAAGATTAAAAATAAGATATTAGGTAGATAAAATAGGGAGATTTATTTTTTTGTAAAAATTAGTTATTATAATTTAGGACAGCTACAAATATTAACTAATTTTTACAAGATTAAAAACTAATTTGTTAAAAATTAAAATTGGATTTTTTCAGATTTAATTTATTAAAATATAATTTTCTGATTAAAAAATACAGAAATAAAAATAATTAATAAAATCACTTTGATTTTGAAAAAATATTTTATGTTAATATAATACTACAGAATAAGCGGTTTGTCAATAATTTTTTTCCGACAAAATTCGACATAATAATACATAAAAATACTCTTTACAGCATCATTCGACATATTGTGACAGAAACCAACATTCCGAACAACATCTCCAATTAATGCTGCAATTAAAATTCCTCTTGTTTTTTTTATTTTTACCACGCTTGTATATATTGCAATAGTATATAAAGTTGTTTCAGTTGAACCCATTATTGTTGAAACCATCATCCCAATTTTACTATCAACCCCATACTGAGTCATAATATCTGTACCAATCGCAATTGATGCACTACCGAGAAATTGGTCTTAGAAGTGCAAGAGGTAATATTGCTTTTGGAATATTCAGAAAATTAAAAATCGGTGACAAAATATTTATTAATCCATCAATAAGTCCAGAGCTTCTTAAGGCTCCTATTGCCACAAACAAACCAATTAGAGTTGGGAATAATGCTAGTACAATATTCATTCCATCTTTTGCTCCATCTATAAAAACATCAAATATCTTAATTCCTTCTTTTAATCCATAAATAATAATTAAAAAAATAATAATTGGAATAATTGAATTTGAAAAAAAATTAATAAAATTCATAATTACCTTCTTTTTATTATTAATTTTGCCGATAGTATAGCTGCTACTGCTGCAAAAATAGTAGCAATCCAAACCGGAAACATTATTGCAGTTGGAGCATTAGATCCAAGTGAATTCCTTATTGCAATTACTGTTGTTGGAATAATCTGTATAGAGGCTGTATTTAGCACTATAAAAATACACATTTCATTACTCAAACTTTTTCTATCTTTATTTTTTTCCTGCAGTGATTGCATAGCCTTTAACCCCATCGGAGTCGCAGCATTTCCGAAGCCCCATTATATTGGCAACCATATTCATTGAGATTTCCGCATATGCTTTTTCGTCTTTTTTTAATTTTGGAAATAAAACTTTTAAAACAGGAGCTAGAAATTTTTTTAATTTATTTACTATACTTGTTTTTTCTGCAATTTTCATAATTCCACTCCAAAAGCACATCGTTCCTAAAAGTTTAATGCAAAGATTAACTGCACTTTCTGTTGATTCAAAAATTGCCATATTTGTTTTTTCAATATTTCCAAAACAAATACCATAAATAAATGAAACAATTAAGAAAATTGGCCAGATATAGTTAAGCATATAATCACCTTTTCGAAAAATTTGTTATTTAATTTTATGTTGTGATTAATTTATAATTACCAAAAAAAGGAATTTTTTTTCTAATATCATTGACCACACCTGATATTTGTGATATTATATCTGTAGTTTATGTGTGTCGAAAAATGTAAAAAAGGAGAGATTACGATATGAAATCAACTGGAGTAATTAGAAGAGTAGATGAGCTTGGCCGTGTAGTTATACCTATTGAAATACGAACCCAATTTGGCATTTCTGAAAAAGACCCTATAGAAATATATGTTGATGGCTCTTCAATCATTTTAAAAAAATATGAGCCAAATTGTATTTTTTGTGGAAATTCAAAAAAACTTATTGAATATGAAGGAAGACCAATATGTAAAAAATGTGCTGATGCAATTATGAATTTAAATAAATAACTAATAATAAGTAAAATTAAATATTATAGTTTTATATAAAAAAATAATAATAAAATATTAAATTTTTATTATTATTTTTTATTTGCATTTAATT
>USHY01000030.1 GCA_900554635.1 uncultured Clostridium sp.
CTAAGTTTTGTTCTTCTGTTTGGTTAACCTTATTTGAATCAGTACTACTTAGTTTTGCTGGTTCTCTATAATATGTTACAGAGCCATTATCATAATTATCTGTTGTACTAAAATTCCTTACTGTTATATTTACCTTATTTGTTCCTGCTGAAAATCTATATAATACTCCTCTATAATCTGTTCCACCTGTTTCATTTGTAAATTCTACTGCCATTGGGTATTTTCCACTATCTGCTAAGCTTTGCAATGCTGCTTTTTCTGTTGTTATGCTTCCATTACTATCATCAATTATTTTATCTAACTCTGCTTTTGTAACATATGGCGTTTCTACTGGTACCCATACAAATTGGTTATAGTTCTTTTGAACTGTATAACATGTGTCTGAATTTTCATCACTCATGTCTACTTTTTCTGTTGTGGTCCAATCTACTGTTGTTCCTTCTGGAATATCATATATTACTAGTCCTCCATCTATTGTTGTTTCTTTTCTTATCCCTGATACTGTAAATCCTGCTGGAATCCATGCTGTTTTGGTACCATCGTTGTATTCTTTCGTTTCAGAAAATCTTTTTCCTGCTCCTTCTGGTAATGGTTTTATTGATTCTAAATAATCTTCTATTGAATCATATTTTTCTCCATTTATTGTTACCTCACTCATATTGCTTTCATCTTCATATGCTGTTTTGTATTTGTCTCCTGCTGTTTTGGCAGTTCCTAGTAAATTACTTTGAATTACTACCGTTACTACTACTCCTACTAGAATTAACATCACAATTATTGTGATTATCAACGCTATTAGCGTGATTCCTTTCTCTTTGTTGCTCATAAAAAAATTCCTCCTTATTTCGTTATAACAATATGTTATTATTATGTTTGATTTTAAAATTAATCCATCTGTACTTTTGGTGGGCATAAAAATCCTACCATATATAGTTTGTACATTAGATTAATTTTTAATCCTTTTATATATAGTTTTGTTTTTATAAAATTATTGAGAGATATATATAGGGCCCCAAGGCTTTCAGCGTTTTTCATTGGTTGTTTTCTCCTTCATTTTTGTTTCTTTTCGTACTTTTGTTTTTTAAAAAATTTGCATTTATAGTTTATCCTATTTATTTCCCAATGTCAATACTTTTCATGTAAAATTTAATTGAAAAAAGAACGGTTTTATGACCGTTCTTTGCTTTTATTAAACTTTACTTTTTTTTGTAATTGTTATATCTTGAAATAAGAAGTTCTTAAAGCTTTGCCATGTTACTTCTTGGTGTAAGAATTCGTTTATTTCATTTTCAATCTTTTGTTCATATGGTGTTAATTCTACTTTGATTTCATATGTTAATATTCCTTTTAATTTTGACCAGAATGATGCTTTTACTGGTAAATTAGAATTTGGTTTACATACTCTAAAAGCAGAGTCGCCTGCTCCAGCATTTCCTGTTGTTCCTGCATTTTCTAATCCGCCATTTGCTCCTAAGTTACCACCATTTCCTTCCATTGGAATGAATTTTGATACTTCTTTCATTATTCTTCCTCCCCTTTTAAAGTATTTTTTAGAGATTTTTCTTTGGTATGTATGTATAATCTCTTAATCTATCTTCATATAAATTTATACTACATTTTTCTATAATAATCAATAGTTTTTTACAATATTTTCTTTACATTTTCATTACAGAAATATTACAAAATTATTACATTTTTGTAACATTTTGCTATATAATATTTCCATATAGCTCCAATCCCACTCTTTTAGCCACTTCTACTGTTTTTATTGTATTTTCTATATTTGTTCCTTTTGCCTTCACATTTATATAGTTAGTTGTATGTCCTTCTGTATAGCCATCATGTACTGTTGTTTCAAATAATACTTCTAGTTTCTTTCCGATAAATCTATCTAAAAATTCTTCCTCATTTTTATCAGATAATTCTATTAATTTATTACTTCTTTCATCTTTTATTTTAGGATCTATTTGGTCTTTCATCTTGGCAGCTACTGTTCCTTTTCTTTGTGAATACTTGAATATGTGCATTTTTGCAAATTTTATTCTCTTTAGAAAATCATAGGTTGTATTGAATTCCTTTTCTGTTTCGCCTGGGAAACCAACTATTATGTCTGTTGTAAGCGCTACACTTGGGAATTTTGCTCTTAGTAGATTTACTCCGTGTTCAAATTCTTGTATTGTGTATTTTCTGTTCATTCTTTTTAATGTTTCATCACAGCCACTTTGAAGTGATAAGTGGAAATGGTCACATATTTTGTCTACATTTCCTAATCTTTCTACAAATTCCTCTGTGATTAAATTTGGTTCTAATGAACCTAAGCGGATTCTTTTTAAACCTTCTATTTTGTTTATTTGTTCTAATAAATCAATTAGCCTTGTTCCATCTTCAAAGTCTTTTCCATAAGATGCTACATGTATTCCTGTTATTACAACTTCTTTTATTCCGTTTTTTACAATGTTTTGTATTTCTTTTATTACACTCTCTGGTTTTCTGCTTCTTACTCTTCCTTTAGCATATGGAATTATGCAGTATGAGCAAAAGTTGTTACATCCATCTTGAACCTTTATTACTGCTCTTGTTTTTTCAGTATATGTAACTGTTCCAAAGTCTTGAAATTCTTTTTCTTCCTCAATTTTATTTACTTCCTCTTGTTTTGTATTTGAGTAGTTTTCTACTATTTTAACAATATTAGATTTATCTGAATTTCCAACTATTATGTCTAATTCTTTTATTTTTTCAAGTTCTTCTTTATTAACTTGTGCATAGCAACCGTGTTGCAACTACTATTGCATCTGGATTATGAGCCTTTGCTTGCCTTATGATTTGCCTAGATTTTTTATCTGCCATGTTTGTTACTGTGCATGTATTTATAATGTATATATAAGCTTTTTCATCAAATTCTAGTTTTTGATACCCGTTTTCTATAAACTTTTGTGCCATTGCATTTGTTTCATATTGATTTACTTTGCAACCGTAATGTATAAAAAGCTACTGTTTTCTTCATTTTATTGCTCCTCACTGTTACCAGTAGCAGGTTCTTCGCTTGCTACAGGTTTTGCCATTTTTAATTCTTCCCATCTTTCTTTTGGCATTAAAGTTTTTCTTGGTTTGCTGCCTTCATATCCTGAAATTATCCCTCTTGCTTCCATTTGGTCTATTATTCTGCCAGCTCTTGTGTATCCTATTTTAAATCTTCTTTGTAATCCTGATGCTGATATTTGCCCCATATCAACTGCCATGTCTATTGCATCCATTAAAAATTCATCTGTATCATCATCTTCTGAATTATCTAGTTCTTGGTCAGTTGTGTTTGCTTTTTCTATTTTTTCAATTATATCATCACTGTATGTTGGTCCACCATTATTTTTTAGGAATGTTACTATTTTTTCAACTTCACTATCAGATATAAATGCTCCTTGAACTCTTTGTGGTTTTATTGTTCCTGATGGATAAAATAGCATATCTCCTTTTCCTAATAATTTTTCAGCACCTATTGAATCTATTATTGTTCTTGAGTCTACTCCTGATGTTACTGCAAATGCAATTCTACTTGCAATGTTAGCTTTAATTACACCTGTGATAACATCAACTGATGGTCTTTGTGTTGCAATAACTAAGTGCATTCCTGCAGCTCTGGCCATTTGTGCTAGTCTACAAATTGCATCTTCTACATCTTTTGCTGCAACCATCATCAAATCAGCAAGCTCATCTATTATGATTACAATTTGAGGTAATTTTTCCTCAACGCCTTCTTCTTCTAGTGCTTGGTTATAGCCTGTAATATCTCTTACATTTTTTTCAGCAAATAAATGATATCTATTTACCATTTCTTGAACTGCCCATTGTAAAGCACCTGCAGCCTTTTTAGGGTCTGTTACAACTGGTATTAATAAGTGTGGAATTCCATTATATACTGATAGTTCTACTACTTTTGGGTCTACCATTACAAGTTTTACTTCACTTGGTTTTGCTTTGTATATAATACTTGTAATTAATGTGTTTATACATACACTCTTTCCAGAACCTGTACTTCCTGCTATAAGAACGTGTGGCATTTTTGCTATATCTGCAATAATTGTTTCTCCTGCTGCATCACGGCCAACTGCAAATGCAAGTTTTGATTTTGCTTCTTGGAACTTAGGGTCTGCAATTATATCTCTTAAAACTACCATATCTTTTTCTTTGTTTGGAATTTCTATTCCAACTGCTTGTTTTCCTGGAATTGGTGCTTCTATTCTTATACTTTCTGCTGCTAAATTAAGAGCAATATCATCTGCTAAATTTGCAATTTTACTTACTCTTACTCCTTCTGCTGGTTTTAATTCATATCTTGTAATAGTTGGTCCTACTGAAACATTTTCAACTTTTGCTGCTACTCCGAAGCTATGTAATGTTCTTTGTAATTTACTTGCTGTATCAGTAATTGCTTTTTTGCTATTCTTAGCTGTTGCTTTTCCTTCTTTTAGGAATTCAATTGGTGGAAATTCATAGTTTTGGTCTTCAACTGTTAATGTGTGTTCTAGTGTTAGCACTTCTTTTGATTTATCTTCTTTTGTTTCTTCTTGTTTTTTGAATAATCCATTTTCACTTGCCATTTTAATATTAATTTGATTGTCTAAAACTTCTGCTTCTTTGCTTTCCAATTCTCTTAATTCTTTTTTGCTTCGTTGTTTTTCTTTTAGTTTTTCAACACTATTTTTGATTCCTGAAATTTTTGGTTCTACTACTTCATCATCTTCGTTATCTACAATTGTATTTTCTTTTTTGGTTCTTACTTTTTCTCTTGCTTCTCGTTTTTCTATGTTTCTTTCTTTTCTTTCTTCAACTATTTCTTTTACTTTTTCAGCAGGCTTGATTCCATACATGAATATAGAAAGTATTACAATTACTCCTGCAGAAATAACTACTGTGCTAAGTTTTCCAAACATTCCTGTTAGCCAATTTGTAAAAGTAGTTCCAGCTATTCCTGTATTTCCACCTAAAACAGTTATTATAACTGCTATTGCTATTACTAGGCTTAGGTATTGTAATAGCTTAATGGTAATTGTTCTTTTATCTTGGTCACAAGCCAAATTTACAGCTGCTGCAAAAATCGCAATTGGAATTAGGTATTCAATCCATCCTATTGCATACTCTAACTGTGGAATCACATTTTGCCCAATAGTTCCTGGTTTTCCGTAGATTAATACCCCTAGAACTATACTTACCACAAATAACAATACAACTTCTATATCTAAATTATTTCTTTGTTTTTTCTTCTTTCTTCTTCCCATATTTGTTTCCCTTCCATTTAATAAAAAGCCAGAATTTATTTCTGACTTTCAGATATGTTTTTATTTTAGTTCATTTCTATTTTGGTCTATTGTTTTTAAAGCCTCATTGATAGATACATTTATGTTGTTTATTGCACTTTCTAAATTTTCAAGTATTCCATCTGCATAGTCTTTTGTTCCCTTTGTAATTTCCCTAGACATCTCATTTGCAGTTTCAATTATTTCAGCTTTTTGCTCATATGCTTTTCTTGTAATTTCGTGTTCATCTATCATAGATATTATTCTATTTTCAGCTTCTCTTACTATATCATCAGCCTCTTTTTGAGCTTCATCTAAAATCCTTGCTCTTTCTTCTTTTATCCATTTTGCTTGTTTTAATTCATCTGGTAATTTTAATCTTATATCTTTAATTATTTCTAAAACTTCTTCTTTATCTACTATAGCTTTTTCTGTAAAAGGTATTGATTTACTCTTCTCTAATATATCCTCTAATGTTTCTAATAATGTAAAAATCTCCATTGTTTTTACTCCTTTCGAATAAATATGAGTATTGCTCGCCCATATTTCCTTTTATCAAAAATTTGAATTTCTTTCATTTGTAATGTTTGTTCTTTTTCTATGTCATCTGTTTCTACTATTATGGTTCCATCTTTTGATAATAAATTCAATTTAATTATTTCCTCAATTGCTTTATTTGCGAACTCAGATTTATATGGAGGATCTATATATATAATATCAAATTTCTCATTTTTCTCAGCAAGAAGTTTTAGTGCTTGTATGTAATCTTTATTTATCACTGTTGCTCTATCATTGCTTCTTGTATTGGCAATATTTGTTTTGATTATTTTTATTGCTTCAGCCGAATTATCACAGAAAGTTGCTGAATTTGCTCCTCTGCTGATTGCTTCTATTCCTATTGCTCCACTTCCAGCAAACAAGTCTAAAAAATTCGTGCCTGCAATATCAAATTGAATTATATTAAATAAAGCTTCTTTAACTCTGTCTAGGGTTGGCCTAGTATTTGTACCTTCTAATGATACTAGTTTTTTACCTCTAGCACTTCCACTAATTACCCTCATATATTTCCTCTAACCTAAATTGTCTTATATATATTTTATTCGATTTTTTTGATATGTCAAGAGTATTAACAAAAATGTAATATTAATTTAATATTTTTGTAATAATTCTGTTATATTATACCTTATTTTGTAATATTTGGCAATAGTTCTTTTGAAGTTTTATGTGAATTTTATAAAAAATTGCCAAAGAGATTATCTCCTTGGCTTAGTTTTTATTTTGTTCCAAAGATTCTGTCCCCTGCATCTCCTAATCCTGGTAATATGTAAGCTTTTTCATTTAATTGTCTATCTATTGAAGTACAATAGATTTGCACATCTGGATGTTTTTCTTCTATCATTTTTATTCCTTCTGGTGCTGCTATTATGCAAAGGAATTTTATTTTTTTAACTCCCTTTTCTTTTAGTAGTTCTATTGCATCTAACCCTGAACCACCTGTTGCAAGCATTGGGTCTAAAATTATAACTTCTCTTTTTTCAATGTCTTTAGGAACTTTGAAGAAATATACATTTGGTTTAAAAGTTTCTTCATCTCTGTACATTCCAATGTGCCCTATCTTAGCATTTGGAACCATGTTTATTATTCCATCTAGCATTCCTGTTCCTGCTCTTAGAATTGGTACAAATGCATAATTATCTTCATTAATTTTTCTTGTTTTCATTTTTTCCATTGGTGTTTCAATTTCTGTTTCATACATTTTAGCATCTTTTAATGCTTCATAGCAAAGTAATTCTCCTAACTCTGAGATTATCTCTCTAAACTCCTTTGTTCCTGTTTTTTTGTCTCTTAGTATTGCTAGTTTGTGTTCAATTAGTGGGTGTTTTAATTCAATTGCTTTCATTAAAATTCCTCCTTACATTTTTTCAGGCATTTCCATACCTAATAGTTTTACTCCTGTTTCAAGAACTGTACCTACCGCATATGTCAATGCTAATCGTGCATCTTGAATGGCCTTGTCTTCTGTTATAATTTTATGTTCATTATAAAATGTACTAAAACTTTGTGCTACATTTATTAAGTATCTTGCAATAATTGATGGTTCATTTTTTTCTGCAGCAACTTGTACTGTTTCATTAAAATTATATAGTAATTTTAATGTTTCTATCGCTTCTTTTTCTTGAAGTTTACCACAATTAATATTCTCCAAATTTGGCACATATCCTGCTTTTTCTAATAAACTTCTTGTTCTAACATATATGTATTGAATGTATGGTCCTGTTTCTCCTTGGAAGTTTAAGAGCATATCCCAATCGAATATTTCATCTTTTATTCTGCTGTTTGATAAATCATTAAATATTATAGCTCCAACTCCAACTTTTCTTGCAACATCTTCTTTGTTTTCTAGCTTTGGATTTTTTTCATCAATGATTTTCTCCACCTTTTGAATAGCTTCTTTTAATATATCTTCTAGGAATACTGAATTTCCTTTTCTTGAGCCTATCTTTTCGCCTGTTTTATCAACCACAAGGCCAAAAGGTACATGCTCACATCTTGCAGCATATTCTGGATATCCCATTAATTCAAGGACTTTAAATACTTGTTTAAAATGTAATCTTTGTTCGTTTCCTACTACATATATTGCTTTGTCGAAATTGTATTTGTTTATTCTATCTTTTAGTGATGCTAAATCTCTTGTTGCATATATTGTTGTTCCTGCAGATGTAATAATTATACATGGTGGCATATCATATTCTGATAAATCTACAACTTGCGCACCTTCTGATTCTTTTAGCAAGCCTTTATTTCTTAATTCTTCAACTACTGGTTCCATTTTATCATTATAATATGATTCTCCATTATATGAATCAAATTTTGAGTTTAACAAATTGTATGTTTTTTGGTAGTTTTCTAGGCTTATTTTTCTTATCCATTTCCAAGTTTCAACTTCTTTTTCTTCTCCATCTTCTAATCTTTTGAAGTATTCTCTCGCTTTTTCAGTAAGTTCTGGTTTTTCTTTTTCTTCTTGGCAAAATCTTACATAGATTTTTAATATGGCTTGAATTTCGCTTTTTGAGAAGTCATATTCATCTTTCCACATATCATATCCTGCCATTACTTTCCCAAATTGTAAACCCCAATCTCCTAAATAGTTTATTCCAACACTGTTGTAACCTAGGAAATTATATATTTTGTATAATGCTCCACCAATAACTGTTGAACGCAAGTGTCCAATATGAAATGGTTTTGCTATGTTTGGTGCTGAATAATCTATCACAACATTTTTGCCTTGTCCAATATTGCTTGAACCATATTTTTCTTTTTTCTCTGCAATTTCATTTAATACATTTTGAGCTAAAGTTTCCTTATTTATATATATGTTTAAGTAGCCCCCAACAATTTCTATTTTCTCTACAATTTTTTCATCTACTTCAATATTATTTTTTATTTCTGTCGCTATCACAGGTGGAGCTTTTCTTAATGCTTTTGCAAGTTTGAAACAAGGGAAAGCATAATCTCCTAAGTCGCTATTTGGTGGTATTTCTATATATGTTGCTAGTTCCTTTTCATCTAAATTTGTAACTTTTGCTATTGCTTTTGCTATTTTCTCTTTAAAATTAATCATTTCGTATTAATCTCCTTCCTTTTCAAAATAAACTGCCATAACAAGCAGTTTATTTTTATTAATCACCTAAACATATTCCTAAATTTCTTGCTACTTTTATTAGGTCATCATCCATCTTTATTGTTTTAATGTTAGTGCTTTCTGTTCCGCCTGAACGAGCTCCAATTTCTTTGTTTTTGCCAACAACTTCTTCTAAAGGAACATATCCTAGTTTTCCGCATTTTAATGTTACTAAAACATTAAATTTTCCCTCTAATGCAAGTTCCATTGCTTTATATCCATATTTTGTTGAAAGAACTCTATCAAATGCCGTTGGTGTTCCTCCTCTCTGAACATATCCAAGAGTTGTGTTTCTTGAAACCATTCCTGTTAAGTGTTCAATATCTTCTGCTAGTTTATCTCCAATTCCACCTAATCTAACATTATCTAAGCCTTTGCCATCATCTAAAGTTTTCTTTACAACCATTGTACCATCCTTTGGTTTTGCACCTTCAGATACAACAACTATACTGAATTTTTTTCCTTCTTCTTTTCTTTGATTTACTTTTTGAATAACACTATTAATATCATAAGGGATCTCTGGAATAAGTGCAACATCAGCTCCACCAGCTATTGCAGACTCAAGTGCAATCCAACCTGCATAACGGCCCATTACTTCTAATACCATAACTCTATGGTGTGATTCTGCTGTTGAGTGTAATCTATCTAGTGCTTCTGTTGCAACAGATACAGCTGTGTTATATCCAAATGTAATTTCGCAATGTGCAACATCATTATCAATTGTTTTAGGAACACCAATAATATTCAATCCCTTGATTGAAAAATCTCTAGCTGATTTTTGAGTCCCATCTCCACCTAGTGTAAAAATGCAATCAAATCCAGCTTTTCTAACATTTTCAATACATATATCTGAAACATCCTTATATACAGTTTGTCCATTTTCCTCTACTTTTAAATTAAACAAATTAGTACTATTAGAAGCCCCAATAATAGTTCCACCTCTATGTAATAGCCCAGAAGCACTACCATTAGAATCAAGCTTAATATAATTATTTTCATATAAGCCCTTATATCCTTCTATATACCCATAGCACTCAACACCATTATGTTCTGCAGTCTTAACAATAGCCCTAATAACCGCATTTAATCCCGGGCAATCTCCACCATTTGTTATAATTGCAACTTTCTTAACCATTCTTATCACTCCTATTTATCAAACACCTAATTTTTCTTGAATATTATATAATAAAGTTTGGGAGTTTTCAATAGATTTATTGTAAAAATATGGCATGATTGTCATTTTTTTCTCCTTGCGCAATCGCGCATCCATTGTTGTTTATTTGCTAACGATGAAACGAAGTATTGCTGTTCATCTAGTATAATTTTTGCATATTTTACATAACCAATAAAAGAAGTATATGTATCATTGGTTGAAAATAGCAAAAAAATACAGATTAGAAATTTGTTTTCTAACCTGATATTTTGGTGCAGATGGCCGGAATCGAACCGGCACGGATTATTAGTCCGCAGGATTTTAAGTCCTGTGCGTCTGCCAGTTCCGCCACATCTGCAAGTGTTTAAACTGGCTTTGTCTTACGACATATAGAATTATACTACTTTGTATTATTACTTGTCAATACTTTTTACAAAAAATTTGATTTTTTTCGAATATTTTTCATAAAATTCACAATAATATTATTATGGAGGTAGTTTATGAAAACATTATATTACATTGCACTTACACTTGTAATAATAGGTGCATTAAACTGGCTATTAATAGGACTTTTTAGTTTTGATTTAGTTGCTTCAATTTTTGGCGAAATGAGTGCTTTTAGTAGAGTTATTTATACATTAGTTGGCTTAAGTGGGCTTGTTTCAATTGGGTTATATTCGAAAATTAAGGATTAAATTATGGGTGAAAACTAACTCACCCATTTTTATTTTAATGCCATGCTGCTATTTATCACTAGTGTGCTATATAGAAATAGTATATCTGCGTTTTCGAAATCTACATATTCATTTAATATTTTAGGTGAAATGTATCTTGTATCTACTAGTGTTATTTTTGAGTACCCTTCTGTTAGTAATGGTGCTAGACTTGAGGCGTAGGAGTCTCTGAAGATTATTAATGTTTTGTTTTCTTTGTTGTTTGAGTTACTTATCTCTATAAGTGGAGTTGCTCCTGATAAGTATATATCATATTTGTCATATCCATTTAGTTTTTTAAAGTTATATATTTCTCCTTGCTCTTTAGTTTCGTAGTTGTAAACATTGGCATAACCTATTGTATTATTTATTAGTATTCTTATTTCATCTTCCTTTGTATTTATTGGTAGCTGCCCTGCATATACTCCTTTGAATGTTGTTATTTTTTGCTCGTTGTAGTTTTCGGAAATGTTAAAGTTCATGTTCTGAGCTATCGTTTTTGCCACATTCTGCAGTTTTTCTTGTTTCCAGTGTGAATCTGTATAGTAATAACTATCTAATCCCAGGTCTTGGAATATGTCTATATATTGTAAATCTTTTAGGTTGTTTTGCATTATTTGCTTCATTTTATCGTAATCTAATTTTAGATGGTTATTGTCTGTATAGTAGTTTTTATCTGGTATTATTGAGTAATATATTTTGTTTGTTTCTTTTAGATAACTGTCTTTTATATAGTTTATCTTATTTGTTAAATTGGTAACTGATTTTTCATCTAGTGGATAGATTTGTTCGACTAGGAAATCATTATATTTGTATATTTTATTTACATCTTGTTTCTTGAAAACATCTAGTTCTACTGATGTTTTTAACTTTCTGAATGTTTCTCTTTGGTAAAAATTATCCATTGCATAGTTATCAAATTTAGTTGCAAAGTTTCCGGCTTATTAGTTCTTTTACTGTAAAGTTTGGCATAGTGGCTAATTTACGCCTTTCTGTTATTGAAATTTGCTCATCTTCTTTTATTATATTTAAGAACAACATTCCAAATATTATAGTAATAAACGTAACTATTACAATGATATTCTTTAATTTATCGTTCATCTTTATTCTCCTTTAAAATCTAAAATACAAAAATGGGTTGTATGAGTTATCTACTAGATATGCTGTAACTACTATCAGTAAAACTGCTATATATACTGGTTCTAGTAGATTTATGGCTCTTTTTATTTTAGGTTTTTGTTGTAGTTTTTGAATAAAGTTTTTTGGAATTGGTGTTGCTCCTATTATTCCAATTATTAAAATTATTGCATAACTTCTTAAGTTATAAATGGTAAATTTATTTATAAAGCCTGCTCCATTTGCACCAAATAATCCTGCAATATTAGTTAATGCCTCTCCCATATTATTTGCATTGAAGATTATAAAGCTTATCATTACAATAAATAATACATATATTCTTTTTATAAAATTAGGTGTTTTTTCTAAGTATTTTCCTAGGAAAAATTTTTCTATTAGTAGAATTACCCCAAACATTGCACCCCATATAACAAAGTTCCAACTTGCGCCATGCCAAATTCCTGTTAGTAGCCATACAACTGCTATATTTCTTATATGCTTTGCTTTTCCTACTCTATTTCCTCCGAGAGGAATATACACATAGTCTTTAAACCATGAACTTAGTGAAATATGCCATCTTCTCCAAAATTCTGTAATGCTTTTTGATATATATGGATAATTAAAGTTTTCTAAGAAATGGAAACCAAACATTCTGCCAAGTCCTATTGCCATGTCTGAGTATGCTGAAAAATCAAAATATATTTGAAGTGCATATGCTATGCCATATATCCAGTAAAATGCCACACTTTTTTCTGTTCCATTTAGAAAAACTTTGCATAGTTCTCCAAGCATGTTTGCAATTAATACTTTTTTAGCTAAACCCGTTGTAAAACGTGTTACGCCATAAGCAAAGTCTTCTTTAGTTTCTTTTCTATCATCTAATTCTTTTTCAATAGTTTCATATCTTACAATTGGTCCTGCAATTAACTGTGGGAAGAGAGTTACATATGTTGCAAGTTTAAGCAGGTTTTTTTGAACTTTTACTTTTCCTCTATATACATCAATTTCATAACTTAATATTTGAAAAGTGTAGAAAGATATTCCAATAGGAATTGCAAGCCTTAAAAGCGGAAGGTTGGTATTAAATATCCCATTTACATTTTCCAAAATAAAATCTGTATATTTGAATATGCAAAATAAACCTACGTGAATAAACACTCCAAGCATTAATATAGCTTTGCTTTTATGCTTGTCTATTAGGATGGCAGTGATGTAAGATATAAGTACTTCAGCAAGCATTAATAAAATGTATTTAGGCTCTCCATAAAAATAAAATATTAAAGATGCTATACATAAAATAGTGTTTTTCAATTTTTTTGGTACAATAAAATATGTAATTAATACTATTGGTAAAAAATAGTATAAAAAGCTGATACTAGTAAAAAGCATAGTTTCCTCCTCCAAAAGTAAAAGCTCCCAAGCTTTGGGAGCTTTTATTGTTATTGAATAACTGTCATTTCTGGTGGTAATTCCACATCACCAAAGTCTTCTGTTCTTTCTAATTCTTTTCCTGTTTCGTTATTTGCATATTTCTTAAAATTCTCATATACTGGTTTTGCCCACTCTTCATCTGACATTACTAGGAATATTATATTTCCACTATTTGTAGCATATACTTTTTCTGCAGAAACGCAAATCCATTTATTTGTGTCTATGTTATCCAACATTTCTTTTTTTATTGTTTCAATATCTGCTCCATCTTTTACCTTTACAGCTACTGCTGAGTAGGCTTGGGCATTCATCAATGGTTCTGATACTACTACTGCTTCTATATCTTTATTTGATTTTAACCCTGTATATGTTGTAACAAGATTTGCATCATTTATATCAATTTCATTAGTTTCAAGTGATGGTAAAGTGTTTCCTAAGTCACTATAAATCTTTTCAAACATTGCTTTCATTTCAGCTGTTGTTTCTAACTTTAAGCCTTTTGATTTTTTACTTTGCATTCCAAATACAAAACCTACTATTATTCCAACAACTACAATTACTCCTATAATTATATAAATTAAATTCTTTTTCATAAATATCCTCCTTTTTAGTTTATGCATGTATAATATCATAACTTGTTAAAACATGCAATACATATATTTAAAATATGTACTTTTCTAATTCCTCTACATTCTTGCAATAGTATTTACATTCCTTTTCCATGTATGATGATATTTTAGGAATTGAATGTGACCAACCTGCTCCTATAAAGTCTATTCCTGCATTATCTGCCATAGTTTTGCCTGGTTTTAAATCATCTATCATAACTAAGTCTTTTGATTCTAATGAAAGCTTCTCCATTATTTGTTTTATAGGCCATACTGCTGGCTTTCGTTGTTCTGGTTCACATTCCCAACCATATATTAATTCTGGCATTGGTAAGTTATTCTCTTTATAATCCCTAATTATATTTTTGTTCATGGAATGTGATACAACACAAATGTGTCCTCCGGTTTTCCTTAAATTTCCAAAGTATTTCTCTTATTCCATTAAATGTTGATGGTGTATGTTCCATTACATATCCTATCCAATTATTGAATTGATATTGTATTTCATCATCACTAAAATTTAGTATTTCTTTATAATATCTATTTAAGCCTGGCTCAAAGTTATAGCAAATGTATTCTTCAAGCTCAAGGTTTACATCTGGTCTTAATTTTGCTAAACACTTTTTAAATGCTGGAAAATTCACTGTTGGTGTACTATTTACTATTGTGTCATCATGATCTAAAACTAAGCATTTATATTTCATTAGCATTCCTCCTTATAATGCATACTTATATCATAAAAGCGAGTAATTTTCAAGAAGATTACTCGCTTTTATTATTTATTTCAAATAATTATTTATTTTCTCTCTTTGCAATTATAACTGCACTAGCTA
>USHY01000031.1 GCA_900554635.1 uncultured Clostridium sp.
TTGATTCTTTCCTGAACTAAGGCATTTAATTTTTTTAAGTATTCATTCTCCATTCGAAGACGTTGATTTTCCGCCATTAAATCTTCTTCTATTTCTTTATCTATTTTTTTCTTTTTGGGTTTAGAATTCATATTCTTATTTCTACCACGTCGCTCAATGTATAAGCCTTGCGGTCCTTCCTCATAATATATACGTTCCCATTTCAATACAACAGAATGATTGCCTAATTTAAAATAATTAGCTGTTTCTGTTGCTGATAAATGATTAGTATGCATATATTCTACAACATTTTGCTTAAAATTACCATCATAACTTGATTTTAAATTTTTAAAAATCCCTTCAACACCATATAATTGATATTTATCAACCCATTGTTTAATTGGTGTCATGCTTGGAATATTAAATTTTTTACAACATTCTGAATAACTATGATGTTCCTGTAAATAATATTTTACCACTTCTAACTTAAATTCCTTTGAATATTTTGACATAAAAAATGAACCCTCCTTGTTAAACTTTTTGTCTAACATTTTGGGTTCACTTCACTCCAAAGCTTCGCTTTTTTTCACAAAATTCACCAAAACACTTGACAAATTCGAAAAATACTAGTATACTAGTTTAGTAGTTAAAAATTTGAAAGTATATAGATAATAAATAGTGTACTGGTAGAGGAGGGAATTAACATGGCACAACCAAAAAGAAGATGGTCTAAAGAAAGAACAAGAACAAAAAGATCAACATGGAAATTAGAAGAACCAAATATTGCAAGATGTAAACATTGTAATGAACCAGTAATGCCACACAGAGTTTGCTCAAATTGTGGATATTATGATGGTAAAGAAGTAGTAAAAAAAGATGCCGAATAGGCATTTTTTTTATGCAATAGTTATTGAATATGAACATTTTTTGTGATATACTTTACAAAAATAGAAAACAAGGAGAAATGTAAGTGTTGAAAACTAATGAAAATTTAACCGAAAAATTAAATTATATAGGTTTAGATTTAGAAAACATACCAGATAAACTAAACTTTTTTCAAAACATTAATTGTAGAATACATAAAAATTATAATGAAAAGAACTATAAAGTATATAGATATATAAATGTAAATGATATAGACATCTTTTTAACACCAACAGATAGATTAACTGATTATACCGAAAAATACGCAAAAGCATTACCATTAGCAGCATATTTAAACACAGATTCAGAGGAAGATGTAGAAAGAAATATCATGTTTTTAAATATGATCAAAAATCTTCAAATTAATGAGTTAAAAGACTTAGAGTTACAACAAAAGGAATTTGCTAAGAACATTCCATATAGCATAAGCTTTGATAATGATTATATATGGCAAATATATTATTCAGATATTTCAAAAAGATATTTTATGCTAATGCCAATTAAAGAAACAGAATGTTCAGCATTGTTCTACTTAATAAAAAAGCAACTTGAAGATAAAGAAAACTTCATCTATGTTCCAATTTGTTATGCAGATTACAGTAATAAATTTTTGAATAATTCAGAGTTAGAAGAGATTGAAAATTACTTATGTTTCTTTACAAAAGACTGGCCAATTATCATGGAAACATATAACTTTGAAGGAAAAATAACCCTTTATATAATTGGAAAAACATTGGTATATGATACAATCACAAGTGAATATAAAATGGAATTTCAAGACCAAGGGGAAGCAGAGAATTTTTATAAACTACTAAAAGCCTTATTTATATTAGAAACACAATTAGCACATCATTATAAATTTAACATCAAATTAGACAAAAAAGGAAAAATTCATTTCTATTTTGAAAAAACAGAAATTGATTACAATGAGCTAATCCCATTCATAAAAAGAGAATATGTGAAAGGTTTGGAAAAAACGATTAAAGCAAAAGAGGCAAAAATAAATTTGGAAAAAGAGCTTAAAAATTTAAAATCTTTTGCAAAAAAATTAGATGAAGAATATTATGAAAAAGAAAAACAAATTTCAACTTTTTTGGAATGTAAAAAAACATTTTTTGGAAGAGTAAAATATTTCATCAAATACAAAAAACAAAAAATGGAACCAGCAAAGGAAAATAAGATTGAAAAAGAAGAAACAAGTAAATTAAAGTATTGTGAAAGAACAGATATTAAGGAAGCATATACTTTAGAAGAATTATTAACTTTATATACAGGATTAAATCAAGAAGACAACACTATAAAAGATTTAGAGTTGGACATTGAAGCTATACATGTAAGAATAGACACTTTGCAGATAAAACTTAAAAATGCAATAAAATATATTAAGGAAATAGATAAACATAAAAAGAGTATTTTTGAATTTTGGAAATTTACAAATAAAGATAATGCAAAACAGCTAAATGAAGGAGTACAGGAAGAGCCTAAGCATAAGAAATTGAAAAAAATGTTTAATTATGAATTAGATTTTGAAGAGTTATCAAAACAATTCGATAAAAAGCAAAGAGAAATATTAACTAAAGAAGAAACGGATAATATCTATATTGCAACAACAGATCTAATTAACGATTTGAATGCAGTTATTAATAATAGACCGATTTCAGAGGAGAGCTTAAATCGTTTGAAAGCTCAAATCGTTGAGAGTGATAATGTAGTGGTATTTGATGTTTTTGGAAGTATTTCATCTTCAAGAGAACAAATAAAAACACTAGGAAATATTAAACATAGGGAAAACGAAAAAAATATGTTTGCTATCCTTGGAATTAAGGAAGAAACAACTGCGGAAGAGTACACAAATACCTTAAAAAGGATAATAAGTGAAATTGAACAAAGTATGGAAAAAGTAACAAACACCATAGAAATACCAATATATAAAACAGGAGACTTAGAAGAGGGATTACAAGTGTTCTATGTAAATCCAGAAAATGCTATTAAACATGCAAGAGATAAGGAAACAAATTTGTATAAACTTGTGCTTAGAGAAAATACAAATTGTTTGGCTTTTTCTAATATAATGTATTACAATAACACAAATCAAACATTGCCTTTGGGAATGAATGTTACAGATGGAATATTGATAGATACAAGAAAAATAACTGCAAATTTAAAGGAGAAGAGCCAAAATTATATAATAAAACCAATAAGAAATAGCCCAAAAGCTGATGTTTTGAAATTAAATATTTTTGAATATGAAATATGCTAAGCTAAAAAAGCTTGGCATATTTTCTTTTCTGTAGAATATATATTTAAACAGGGAAAGGTTGGATAAGTGTTTATGAATGTTGCTGTAGTTAATGTAAAGGATTTGCTTAAGTATTTTCTAAAACTTGTACTTGCAATTTTTTCGATTTTTGTTATGCTAAGAGTACTTGCAACATTTGGAAGTAGTATGAAGGATATAGTTGGAACAGCTGATAATAGCAAATTTTTAAATTGGTGTTTGGATATAAGTATGCCATTTTTAAATACTGAGGGCAGATATGAGAAACACAGAGTAAAGATAACTGATTTAATTAATGTGGAAACAGTAATACTTGGTCAAGCACCTATTGTAATTAACCAGCCACTTCAAGAGATAGAAAATGAAAATATACAGAATGTACCAGAGCCAGAAAATAATACTACAGTTTCTCCAGAAATTCAAATATCAAAAACAGCAGATACTCAAGCTGTAACAGATAGAAATTATAAGCCAAGGTCTAATACATATTATGGAACAGTTAATATAGATAATCAAACTAATTATGAACTAACACAAGAAATGCTTACTCCAGATGTAGAAATAGCTAATAAGAAAGATGTACTAATTTACCATACACATACATGTGAAAGTTATACTCCATGTGAAAACTATAATTACACAATGACAGGAAATTATAGAACAACAGATTCTAATTTTAATGTTGTAAGAGTAGGTAGAGAATTAACCACACACTTGCAAAGCAAAGGATTTAATGTTGTGCATGATGAAACATATTGCGATTATCCTTCATATTCTGGTTCATATTCTAGATCCCTAGAAGTTGCAACAAAACAATTAGAAGAAAAACCAGCTGGAATAGTAATAGATTTGCATCGTGATGCTGTTGGCAATGGAGATACATATGGTCCAACAGTAATGGTAAATAACCAAAGGGTTGCACAGTTAATGCTTGTAATAGGTACAGATGGAGGTGGTTCAGAACATCCAAATTGGGTTCAGAACTTAAAAACAGCTGTTAAAATACAAGAAAAAGCAAATGAAATGTATCCAGGGTTATTTAGGTCTATAATAGTTAGGAATTCAAGATATAATCAACATATAGCAAATGGAGCCAGCATAATTGAAGTTGGTGCAACGGCAAATACTCTTGGGGAATGTTTGCTTAGTATGCAATGTTTGGCAAATGTGCTAGAGGAAGTGTGTAAATAGGGTGTTTATAATAACAGAAATAGTAACCTAAGAGAATTATTCTCCTAGGCTACTAATTATTTCTTCAACCTGAGGCAATCTTGTGATGTTATCTCTATTTCCCATATGACCAACGCCTTCAATATATACAGGTGTGCTATTTAAAGATTTTACATAATTTTTCAAAATTGAAAAAGGAATTACATGGTCATTATTACTATAAAGTGAATACCTATATAGTATATGACTTTTAGCATAATCAATTACTTCTGGAGTTACTGCAAAATTCACAAAAGCATCAGTTAAATCCTGTCTATCAGGCACTGTAAATAAATCACAAAATCCGGCCACACTAATATATAATTTGCAAACAAGATTATTGGTAAAAAGAAATCTGATAAAAAATGGATTGCCAATAGAGTGGGCAACAACAATAGTTTCAGAGTCAAACAAATCTTTATAATTATCTAAAATATTTGACCATTTTTCATAAGATGCTTCTGCACGGATGGGAAAGTTAGGCATTATAACTTGGTACCCAAGTTTTTCTAAAAAGTTTTTCAAAGAAGGACCAAAAGTATATGTGGTATCACCATTAAAACCATGAATAATAAATGCAGTTTTCAAAAAAATCACTCTCCAATATGAAATTTCAAAAAAATTATAGCATTTTTCGACAATTTTTTCAAGCAAAATATTGCAAACACTAGAATGTCTATGGTACAATATAAAAGTAGGGAGGATTTTATGATAAATTTAAGTTTAACTCAAAATGAACAAAAAAATTTATCAAAAGATGAAATTGAAATTGCTATGGCAAGAAAATTGGAAATACTAATGTTACCACATTTAAGAAGGCACATTAGCTTTTTTTATGCAGGTGGAAATTTAAAAGGTAAAGCACAGGCATATAGAGAAGTAATGGACAAGAAAAAGATTGAAGATATTATCAACAAAAATACTAAAGATATTGTACCTACTGTTTGTAAGCCGTTATGCGAAATGGTTGTAGAAATACTTAAAGAAAATGGAATAAGTGCAGAAACTGTATCCTGTGATACAGATATGTTTAAACACACAGATGTATTATTAACAACTTCAACAGGAAAACAATATATAATAAACTTCTTAGAAGATATGGAAAATATACAAACTGGAATGAAAACACCAGATTTTGCATCATACCCATATTATGAAAAAAGATATGAAAAATTTAAAGGAGGACTAACAACTGACGGAAAAAGTCTATGCAATATTGACTTTCTATCAGAAGCTCAATTAGATAAAATTGATGCTAATTTAGGGTATAAAAAATTGAATATGTATATGGATTCTGTCATTGATCAAATCAAGACAGAATTTTTGCATTTTAAGGAGTTTATTGGTGATAATAATTTATCACCTGCAAAAGAGTTGGAATTAAAAATGGATTGGATTTTTAATTATTTTAATGATAGAATGGATATTACAGGTCACACAGATTTTACTATGTATTATAGTAGACTATTGTTAAAAAAGATATTAACCCCAGATGAATACAGCCAAATTAATAGATATGACTGTTTTGCATATAAAGAAAAGGTTCCAGAAAACTGTGGGTTACGCAAAATTTTGGATAATGAGAACATAGAGGAACCAAGGAAACTAAGATTTTGTGTAATTGAAGCAAATGAAAAATTTTATGTATTTTCGAAAAAACCTAATGTATTTCTTAAGTTAGACAAACAGGAAATAGAAGATGTTAAGAAATATTCTCATATGTCTAAATCGGAAAAACCTTCAGATTTGTTACTAAATCTATGCTTTAGAGGCAATGCTTTACCATTAGTTTTCCATCCACTAGGAGCTAAAGTGTTAAATAATAGAGCAAGCCTGATTGATGAAAAATTATCTCAAGAAGAGGAAAAGAAGGCTATACTTGAACTATCAAATTCAATTATTACAACTGATGAGCCTGTAACCAGCATTAAAATCCCATATCCAGATGGAACAACAAAGCTTATATATATAAACCAAGATGATGAATTTGTTGTTAGAACTAATGACAAAGAGATTATATATCATTATAATGAAGAGGAAGATTCTTTTTCTACAGAAGAAATATTAACTAAAGATGAAAATAAAAATGAGGGAAGATAAAAAAAGGAGTGTTGTATTATGTTTAAGTATGAAGATTATGAAAAAAGTGCAGAGTTTATTAAGGAGAAGATGGGAGATTTATGTCCCAAAATAGCAATAATACTTGGTTCAGGATTAGGAGTTTTAAGTGAGGAGTTTCAGGAAAAGCAAATTATAAAATACAAGGATATTCCAAATTTTCCAATATCAACAGTTGAAGGGCATGCAGGAGAACTAATAATAGGTAAATTAAATGGAAAAGAAGTTATTGCTATGAATGGAAGATTTCATTATTATGAGGGATATGATGCAAAAGAAGTAACTTTCCCAATTAGAGTGTTCAAGTTATTAGGAATTGAAAAATTGATTTTAACGAACGCATCAGGAGGAATTAATACTAAATATGAAGCTGGAGATTTTATGGTTATAAATGATTATTTAAGCTTTTTTGCGGAAGCAGTTTTAAGAGGTCCTAATTTAACAGAATTTGGCGAAAGATTTACAGATATGAGTCAAACTTTTGATAAGGATTTAAGTAAACAATTAAAAGAGATAATCCAAAAACATACAGGAAGAGCTCAAGAAGGAGTATATGCCTATATGAAAGGTCCTACATTTGAAACTCCTGCAGAAATTAGGGCATTAAGAACACTTGGAGCAGATGCAGTAGGTTTATCAACAGTTCCTGAAGCAATAATAGCACATCATGCAGGAATAACAACAGTAGGGGTATCATGTATAACAAATATGGCAGCAGGAGTATTAGATGAAAAATTATCATATGATGATGTAAAACAAACAGCAGAAAGAGTTAAGATTCAATTTAAAGAAATAATTAAGGAATTTATTGAGAAACTTTAAAAGAATGTTAAAACACTGTATGGTGGAAGTATATAATTAATCTTGCTAAAATGAATAATGTGTGTTAATATAGTAAACATGGGAAGAGGAAAAAAATATGAAAATAAAGGGATTATTAGAACAAGCAATAAAACAATTAAGGGAGAATAATGTTCAGGAACCTGCGGCGGGTATTGCAAAAAGGCTTCTTGCGTTTACTTTAGATGTTTCAAAAGAGTATCTTATTGTTCATGATGAGGAAGAAGTTCAAGAGAAAATAGTTGAAAGATATAATGAATATATAAAGCAGATTGTACAGGGGAGGCCTGTACAATATATACTTGGGAAACAAGAATTTATGGGAATAGAGTTTTTAGTAAATGAAAATGTGCTAATACCACAGCCAGATACAGAGATTTTAGTAGAACAAACAATTAAAATAGCACAAAACTATGAAAATCCAAGTCTTTTAGATTTGTGCACTGGAAGCGGAGCAATAGCAATTTCTATCGCACACTATTTACCAAACTCTCTAGTATTTGCTTCAGACATAAGTAAACAGGCATTAGATATAGCAAAACAAAACGATAAACAAAGCAAAGTAACATTTATAGAGTCAAACCTATTTGAAAATATAACACAAAAATTCAATATAATAACAACAAATCCACCATACATAAAAACTAAAGAAATACGGAAACCTACCTAAAGAAGTCCAAAACGAACCACATCTAGCACTAGATGGCGGACAAGATGGACTAGACTTCTACCACAAAATAATAACACAAGCTACAGAATACTTAAACCCAAATGGATACTTATGCCTAGAAATAGGAGAAGACCAAAAGGAGGCAGTACTTAAAATATTTGAATCTAGCAATTTCTGGATTGAGGTGAACACATATAAAGATTTGGGTGGCAATGATAGAGTTATAACAGCCAAATTTAAAAATTGAAGAAGTTTTTATAAAAAAGAGGATATTTAATATTGACACAGAAATGAAAATATTATATACTAGCTTTACAAAAAGCAAAAAACAAAAGCACGAAAATAAACAAAAAGGAGAAAATGAAAAATGAACCAAAACGCGGAAATCGTTGAAAGAGTAGAGAGAACTGTAATTTAGAAAATGAAACAAGCATGGTACACTATGCTTTATTAAACATACACGCAAGAGATGGATGAGCCACCTCTTGCTTTTTGTTGTGTAAAAAAATTGAGGAGGTAAAGTAATATGAGAAAAAATAAAGGAATCACGCTAATAGCGTTGATAATTACAATAATTGTGATGTTAATTTTAGTAGGAGTAGTGGTAACAGTAGTAATTCAAAGTGATTTATTAGGAACTGCTAGAAATGCAGGAGAAGAATATAAATTGGCATATGAGAAAGAATCAAATATGAGTGAAGTAACAATAAATGGAGAAAAATATACTTCATTAGAAGAATATATTGAAGCTTCCCAAGAATATAAAGGACTTACAATAACGGCAGATACACCAAATGTAGAATTCACAAAAGCAGATGGAACAACTCCAGGAGATATAAATAATCTTGGAATGGGGGACATAGTTAGGTATGGAGATTATGAGTATCACTACAACCAGAAATATTACAATAACCCATTCGGAAGTGGCTGGAACAATGATGAGACAATAGATGGCTGTGGAGTAAAAGCAATAGATAGGGAAAAAGAACGATATGGTGAACTTTGTGGCAGTATATATGATAAAAAATTGAAAAATACTGAGTATCTTTTCGGCGCAGGAGGGGGTGGCGGAACTATAATAAAAGAAGCCCCAGAAATACCATATGGAGTAATATCAATGGCTGGCACATTTCAAAAGTGTATGGATCTAAAAAAAGGGACAAAAATTCCTTCTACAGTGAAATATATAGATTATTGCTTTTCAGACTGTGTTAGTTTAGAAGGAACTATTATTATAGATGCTGATCCAGAAGGTTATAGAATGTGCTTTAGTGGCGCAGGTACAAGTGGTTCTGGAATAATAGTAAAAGGAAAATCAAGTATGTTAGATGAGATAATTGCTACTGGTGAAAATATAACAAAGGGAGAATAACTTGCAAATAAAAATTAGCTAAAAACACACCACAAATAATTAAAAATTCCTTAAAAACTCTTGATTTTTCAAGAGAAGTGTGGTATATTAATATTGCAATTAAATAAAAATACTTAAAGAGTGGGCAGTGCCCACTCTTAAGTTTTGAGAATAAGGAGAAATGAAAATTGGCAAAGATTGAGGAGAGGGTTGAGAGCCTTATTGGGCCTAGGATTGAGTCTTTGGGGTATAGGCTTTATGATGTTGAGTTTGTGAAAGAGGGTAAGGATTTTTACTTGAGAGTGTATATTGATAAAGATTCTGGAATTAGCTTGGAAGATTGTGAGGCTGTTAGTAATGGTATTAATGAGGTTTTAGATGAGGCTGATTATATTAAGGAACAGTATTTTCTTGAGGTTTCTTCACCTGGAGTTGAAAGGGTGTTGAAAAAGGATAGACATTTGAAGGAAAATATTGGGAACAAAGTTCAGGTTAAACTGTTTAAACCATTGGCAGGCAAGAAGGTTTTTGAAGGCCTTTTGGAAAGTTTTAGTGATGATAATATCTGTATTAAGGTTGAATCACAGATTTTAGAAATTGAAAGATCCAACATTGGTCAAATAAAGACTGTTTTTGATTGGAATTAGAAGGAGGAGTTTGGAAAGAAATGAAAGGAAATAATGAAAATAAAGAATTAATCATGGCAATTGATGAACTAGAAAAAGAAAGAGGTATTAATAAAGAATATTTGCTAGAATCGCTAGAAGTAGCATTAGCAGCGGCATATAAGAAAAACTTTGATTCAGCAGAAAATGTAAAGGTTGATATGAACAGCCAAACAGGAGAAATACACATATATGCTCAAAAGGAAGTTGTAGAAGAAGTTGAAAATAGTAATTTACAAATATCACTTTCAGATGCAAGACAAATTGAAAAAAAAGCAGAAATAGGGGATATAATTAACATTGAAACAAAACCAAAAGACTTTGGAAGAATAGCAGCAGGAGCAGCAAAACAACATATTTTACAAAAAGTTAGAGAAGCAGAAAGAAACATGATATTTGAAGAATATAATGATAAAAAAGGAGAAATAGTATCAGGAATTATTCAAAAAGCTGATAAAGGAACAGTAATAGTTGACTTAGGTAGACTTGAAGGAATAATGCCACTAAAAGAACAAATACCAACAGAAACATATCATGTAAATGATAAAATAAAAGCATATGTACTAAATGTTGAAAAAGGAATCAAAGGAACACCACAAGTACTAATCACAAGAAGCCATCCAGATGTTATTAAAAAACTTTTTGAACTAGAAATACCAGAAATATATGAAGGATTAATAGAAGTAAAAGCAGTATCAAGAGACCCAGGATACAGAAGCAAAGTAGCAGTTTATTCAAAAAATCCAGATATAGACCCAGTAGGTTCTTGTGTAGGACCAAAAGGAATAAGAATACAAAACATTATTAACGAAATGAATGGCGAAAAAATAGATGTAATAGAATGGAGTGAAGAACCAGCTACATTTATATGTTCAGCATTGCTACCAGCACATGTAATGGCAATAGACACAAAAGAAGAAGAAAAATTTGCACAAGTAATAGTTCCAGATGAAGAACTTTCATTAGCAATAGGAAAAGGTGGCCAAAATGCTCGCTTAGCAGTAAAACTTACAAACTGGAAAATAGATATAAAGAGCGAAACTCAATATAGAGAACTAATGGCTTATGAAGAAAACAAAAAACAAGAAACAGAGCCACAAGAAGGAAATGATGAATAATGGGCAAAGCCTTTCAAAGAAGATGTATAGCTTGCAGACAACAAGACAACAAATATAACCTAATAAGAATTGTAAAAACAAAAACAGGTGAAATTACAATAGACAAAACAGGTAAGCTTAACACGAGAGGTGCATATATTTGTAATAATATTCAATGCCTTGAAAAAGCTGCTAAAACAAATAGAATTGAAAAAGTTCTAAAAAACAATGTAAATAAAAAAATTTATGATGATATAAGGGGTGTAATTATTGATAACGAAAACAGTAGGAAAACAAAGTAACCAAAATCAAATAGGGGGTGATATTATTGGGAAATAAAATTAAAGTACATGAATTAGCAAAAAAGATTGGAATAACAAGTAAAGAAGCTTTAGAAAGAGCAAATAAACTTGGAATTCAAGTATCTTCACACTTAAGCGGGCTAGAAGAAGCAGATGCAAAGAAATTAGAAGATAGTTTCAAAAACAAAAATATGGCAAAAAAAGAAGAAAAACAGCCTAAAGAAAACAAAACAAAAAAAGAAAAAGAGCCAAAAGAAGAACCAGTAATTATTAGAAGACAGGTGATTCTTGAAGAGAGTGAAGAAAAAAGCAAAAAGAAAAATAAGCCAGAAAAAAGTAATGAAGTTGGAATTGTTGAAAGAGATAGAAAAAAAGATTTCAATATAGTATATAGAAATAAACAAGCAAAACCTCTTACTGTAAGTGAATTATTTGGAAAAAAAGAAGAACCAAAGCCTGTTAAAGAAGAGGTTCAAGAAAAAACTGCTACAGTGGCAGAACCAAAACCAATAGAAAAAACAGAACCTGTAGAAGAGCCAAAAACAGAGGTAAAAAAAGTTCAAAAAGTTGAAGAAACAAATCAAAACAAAAATATTGAATTTAACAGAGACAGCAGAAATAGAAACAACTATAACAGAGACAATTATAACAGAGATACTCAGAATAAAAACTATAATAATAGAGACAATAGAAATCGTAATAACTATAACAACAACTACAACAACAATAATAATTACAACAATCCACATAGACAGTATGGCAACAACCAAGAAGGAAGAAACTATAACAAAAACAATAATTACAACAATAATAACAATTACAATAATGGCTTTAGACAAAACAGAGACAATAATAATAAAGATTTTGGTAACAGAAATAATAACTGGAACAAAGATAGACAAAAAAACAATAATTACAACAATAACGGAAATTTCAACAATAACAGACCATTTGGCAGAAACAATAATGGCGGATACAATAGACCAAACAAAACACTAGATGAAAGAGGCATAGAAAAAAACATTAAAAATATAATGTCAGCTGATATTGGAGAAAAAGAAAATGTTAGAGAATATGCAAACAAGGCTATAGACAAACAAAAAGTAAATAATAAATATGATGACAATAGAGGAAACAAAAAAGGAAAAAATAGAAAGAATAATAATTTTGATGAATTCAGTTCACATAAATTAAAAGATTTAAAACAAGAACGCGGATTATCAGATGAAGGAACAATGCTTGATTACTATGACTTAACAACAGCAAGAGGAAAGAAAAATAAGAAAAAAGTAAATAATCAAGAAGAAAGAACAAAACAAAAAATATTCCAACTAACAGAAATAACAATACCAGAATCAATTTCTGTTAAAGATTTAAGTGCAGAACTTAAAAAAACAAGTAGCGAAATAATTAAAAAACTATTTGGCTATGGAATAATGGCAACAATAAACAATGAAATAGACTTTGATACAGCATACCTTATAGCGCAAGAATTTGGAGTTACAGCAACTAAAAAAGAAGTTGTAACAGATGAAGATATACTATTTGATGATAGTGAAGACAAACCAGAAGATTTAAAACCAAGACCACCAGTAGTAGTAGTTATGGGACATGTAGACCATGGAAAAACATCATTACTAGATGCAGTAAGATCTACAAATGTTATAGAAGGAGAAGCAGGAGGAATTACACAAGCTATAGGTGCATACAAAGTTAAAATAAATGATAGAGAAATAACATTCCTAGATACACCAGGACACGAAGCATTTACAGCAATGCGTGCAAGAGGTGCACAAATAACAGATATTGCAATACTAGTAGTTGCAGCAAATGATGGTGTAATGCCACAAACAGTTGAAGCTATTAACCACGCAAAAGCAGCAGGAATACCAATAATAGTAGCTATAAACAAAATAGATGTTGAAGGCGCAAACATTGATAGAGTAAAACAAGAATTAATGGAATATGACTTAGTACCAGAAGAATGGGGTGGAGACACAATCTTTGTTCCAATCTCAGCAAAGAAAAAACAAAATATAGATACATTACTAGAAATGGTATTATTAGTTGCTGATATGAAAGAATTAAAAGCAAATCCAAATAAACAAGCAAAAGGTGTTGTAATAGAAGCAAAACTAGATAAAGCAAAAGGACCAGTTGCAACAATGCTTGTACAAAGAGGTACTTTAGATATTGGAGACACAATATTAGTTGGTAAAGCAATAGGTAGAATTCGTACAATGACAGATGAAAATGGCAAAAAGATAAAAAAAGCCGGACCATCTACACCAGTTGAAATAACAGGATTTACAGAAGTTCCAGAAGCAGGTGAAACATTCTACGAAGTAAAAGATGAAAAAACTGCTAAACATTTAATGGAAAAGAGAAAACGCCAAGCAAGAGATAAAGCATTAAGTGCTACACATAGAGTAACATTAGATGATTTATTTAGCCAAATTTCAAAAGGAAATCTAAAACAATTAAATATAATAGTAAAAGCAGATGTACAAGGCTCTGTAGAAGCTGTAAAACAATCATTAGAAAAATTATCTAATGATGAGGTTAAAGTAAAAGTTATACATGCAAATGTTGGAGCTGTTACAGAATCAGATGTTACACTTGCAAAAGTATCAAATGCTATAATAATTGCATTTAATGTTAGACCAGAACCAATAGCAAAAGATATGGCAGAAAAAGATGAAGTAGAAATAAAGATTTACTCTGTAATATACAATGCAATAGAAGATGTTGAAGCAGCAATGAAAGGAATGCTAGACCCAGTATTTAAAGAAACAATAATAG
>USHY01000032.1 GCA_900554635.1 uncultured Clostridium sp.
ATATAAAAAATGTTGTTGTAGGTAAAATATTAGAAATAACAAAACATCCAGATGCTGATAAATTAATAGTTACAAAAGTTGATGTAGGAACAGAAACTGTGCAAATTGTAACAGGAGCAAATAATGTAAAAGTTGGAGACATAGTTCCAATTGCAAAAGATGGCTCAGAACTTCCAGGAGATGTTAAAATAAAAACTGGAAAATTAAGAGGGGTAGAATCTTGTGGAATGATGTGCGCTGTAACAGAGCTAGGTCTTGATTTAGCAGATTATCCAGGACAAATCGAACATGGAATAATGATTTTACCAAAAGATTATGAAAAATTTTTAGGAAAAGATATAGTAGAAGTTTTAAATCTAAAAGAAGATATTTTGGATTTTGAAATAACATCAAACAGACCAGACTGTTTCTCAATAGAAGGTCTAGGCCGTGAAACAGCAATTTCATTAAATGAAGAGTTCAAAAATCCACATAAAAATGTAAGCAAAGATGTAAAAACAGTAGATTCAATAGATGGACTAAAAGTTGACATAGAAGCAAAAGACCTTTGTTATAGATATATAGCAAGAGTTATTAAAAATGTAGAAATTAAAGAATCACCAGAATGGATGAAAAGAAGACTAAAAGCTTGTGGAGTAAGAGCAATAAATAATATAGTAGATATTACAAACTATGTAATGCTAGAACTAGGCCAACCAATGCATGCATTTGATATAGAAAATGTTGCCGGAAAACACATTATAGTAAGAAGAGCAGCAGAAAATGAAAAAATTACAACACTTGATGAAATCGAAAGAACTTTAAATAATGATAATTTAGTAATTGCTGATGAAGAAAAACCAGTTGCAGTAGCAGGAGTAATGGGTGGATTAAACTCAGGAATAACAGATGCTACCAAAACAGTAGTTTTTGAAGCTGCAACATTTAATAGAGGAAGTGTTCGTTTAACAGCTAAGAAACTAGGCTTAAGAACAGAAAGCTCAAGCCGTTTTGAAAAAGGTTTATCTCCAGAAATAGCAGCAAGAGCAATAGATAGAGCAGTAGAACTTGCAGAACTAATTGGAGCTGGAAAATCAGTAGATGAAAAAATTGATATATATCCAGAAAAAGAAGCACAAAAAATAATTCCTTTTGAACCAGAAAAGGTAAATGCTTTACTTGGAATGGATATATCAAAAGAAGAAATGATAGATATATTAACAAAACTTGGAATAGAAGTTAATGGAGAAAAACTAGTTATTCCATATTTCAGAGTAGACTTAGAGCGTACAGCAGATATTGCTGAAGAAGTTATTAGAATACATGGATATAACACACTAAATAGTACATTAATTAATGCAGAAAGCACAGTAGGAGCAAAAACAAAATTACAAAAATTACAAGACAGGATTAAGGAGTTACTTGTTCAAAAAGGCTTTTCAGAAATGTATGCCTTCAGCTTTATAGGACACAAAGACTTTGAAAAATGCAAATTAGATAGCACAAAAGCTATAAAAATTACAAACCCATTAGGTGAAGAATTCTCACTTATGAGAACATCTATGATGCCAACAGTAATGCAATCAATAGCAACAAACTACAATAAGAAAAACAAAGATGTAGCGTTATTTGAAATGGGAAAAACATATATAGATGAAGAAGGAAACATTGCAAAAGGCGAAGTTGCAACAGAAACAGAGCAAATTGCATTTGCACTATATGGAAAAAATGCAGATTTTTATGTAGTTAAAGGAATCATCGAAAATATACTTCAAATATCAAACATTGCAAAATATCAACTTGCAAGAGAGACAGAAATAAACCTACACCCAGGAAGAAGTGCAAAAATCCTAATTGGAAAAGATAGAATTGCAAGCTTTGGCGAAGTTCATCCAGAAGTTTTAGAAAACTATGGAATAGATGAAAAAGTATATTATGCAGCAATTGACGTAGAAAAATTTGCAAAATACGGAAAAAACAACAAAAAATACACACCAATACCAAAATACCCAGCAGTGGAAAGAGACATAGCATTAGTAGTAGACGAAGACATTGAAGTTGGACAAATAGAAAGCATCATATCTAAAAAGGCAAAAAATATACTAGAAAAAGCAGAATTATTTGATGTTTATAGAAGTGAAAAACTAGGCCAAAACAAAAAAAGCGTTGCTTATGAACTAATTTTTAGAGCACCAGATAGAACTTTAACAGATGATGAAATCAAAAACACAATGGAAGTTATAACAAAAGAACTACAAGCAACCTTAGGCGCAGAACTAAGAAGCTAAAAAATATAAAAAAATCATCAAAAACAGTTGTAAATTTTAAGATAAATTGATATACTTGTAATGGAAGAAGTATATCAATTTTTTCCAAAGGAGGTACAAAGTGGAGGAAGAAAAAAATTTAGTTACAGAAGATGATAAAGAGATAATAACAGAAAATGATGAAAGCATTAAAATTTCAAACGATGTTGTTGCATCAATTGCTGGTGTAGCAGTTTCAGAAGTGCCAGGAGTTTATGGCATGGCAGGTGGAATAACCGAAATATTTGGCAAAAAAGGTTTAACAAAAGGAATTAAAGTTGAAGTTGGAGAAAAAGAAACAAAAATAGATGTAAACATCATAGTGGAATATGGAGCAAGAATTCCAGATGTAGCTTTTGATATTCAAAATAGAGTAAAAAAAGCAGTTGAAACAATGACAGGATTAAATGTATCAAGTGTAAACATTCACATACAAGGAATAAATATTCCAGAAAAAAGAACAGCTGAGCCAGAAACACAAGAAAGTGTAGAACCAAAAAATCAATAAAACAAGGGTCAGTAACTTTAGCTGGCCCAATAATAAAAATAAAAGGAGATAAAAACATATGAAAGTTTTAGAAAAAATAGGATTGATAGTATTTTCAAGTTTAATAATATTAATAGGACTAGCATTATCATTGGCCATAGCAGGTTGGCTAAAACTAGAGCTAGTACTTGGAACAATAACATTTTTAATAACAGGAGACATTGCAGGAAAAATTACATTTGGAGTATCAGCAGTATTAATAATTCTAGGAATTATCTGCATATTCTTCAACTCAGATTCAAATAGTACAAGCAATGGAAAAGATGGAATTTTGCTAGAAAACGATAATGGTAAACTTTTAGTATCAAAAGATACAATAGAAAGTTTAGCAAATGCAGTTGTAAGAAACTACGAAATGGCACAAAATGTTGCAACAAATGTTAGGTTTGATGAACAAAACAATGTAAGTATATTTGTAACATTATTTGTATATCCAGAAGCTGTTATAAAAGACTTAACAGTAAGCTTACAAAAAGACATAAAAGACACAATAAAAAAATCATTAGACTTAGAAGTAAAAGATGTAAATGTTAGAATTAAAAACATTACACCTAAAAAGGAAGTTAAGGAATAGGGTGATATTATGGAACAGGTTAAAGATTTTCTTATTAAATATAGAGGAGCAATAATTGGCGGAATCATTGCTGTTATTTGCTTGATATGCCATATTTATAGATTCTTAATAGGATGTTTGGTTATATTTGCAGGAATATTTATTGGAAATTATGTGCAAAAAAATAAAGAAACAGTAAAAGAAAAAATCAAAACAATAATAGAAAGATGGTAGGTAAAATGAATATATCAAAAATGCGTGAATATGCTTTTATGCTTATATATGAACTAGAAGTTCAAAAAGAATATAGTGAAGAAAATGTTGAACTATTCATAGAGAATAATGAAATAGATGATAAAGATGCAAGAAAGTATATAAGAAAAATTATTAAAGGCATTAAAGAAAACGAAGTTGAAATAGAAAAAAATATTAAGGACAAGTTAAAACCAGAATGGTCTTTAGAAAGAATTTCTAAGATAAATATAGCATTACTAAAGCTTGCAATATATGAGATGTTATATGCAGATGTACCATATAAAGTTGCAATTAATGAGGTTGTAGAACTTGCAAAAAAATATGGAGATAATAATTCAGCCCCATTCATAAATGGAGTTTTAGCAAATGTAGTTAAGGAGAACTTATGAAACCAGTAGCAATAACTGTTAGTGAATTGAATAAGTATATTAAGGACAAGGTAGATGAAGATGAGTATTTAAACTATGTATATGTTAAGGGCGAAATATCTAATTTCAAGCACCACTATACGGGTCATATGTATTTTACTTTAAAAGATGAAAAATCTGTGATAAAATGCGTAATGTTTAAGTCATCAACATCTACTTTGAATTTTATTCCAAAAGATGGTATGAAAGTTTTAATTTTAGGAACAGTTGCAGTATATGAGGCAGGCCGGAGTTTACCAAATATATTGCAGAGCAATGCAAGAAGATGGTATTGGAGATTTGCATCAAAAATTTGAGGAACTAAAATTAAAATTAGAAAAAGAAGGACTTTTTGATGAAAAACATAAAAAGAAAATACCAGTAATGCCAAAAGTAATAGGAGTACTTTCATCTCGGAACAGGTGCAGTAATTAGAGATATAATAAATGTATCAACAAGAAGAAATCCAAATGTAAATATAAAATTATACCCAATTCCAGTTCAAGGCAAAGGAGCAGAAATAAAAATTGCCGAAGCAATTAAATTTATGAATGAAAATAACATAGCAGATGTTCTAATTTTAGCAAGAGGAGGAGGCTCAATTGAAGATTTATGGCCATTTAATGAGGAAATAGTTGCAAGAGCAATATATGAATCTAAAATTCCAATAATTTCAGCAGTAGGCCATGAAACAGATTTTACAATAGCAGACTTTGTAGCAGACCTAAGAGCTCCAACACCTTCAGCAGCAGCAGAACTTGCCCAAGTAGATGTAGGAGAAATTGCACAAAAGTTAAATACATATGAAAATAGACTAAGACAGGCTTTAAGGAAAAAAATTGAAATAATGAGATTAAGATATGAAAAATTAATGGCATCAAGAGTATTTACAGACCCATTTAAAAATATAAATGAAAAATATTTATATGTGGATTCCAAAGTAAAACAGCTTGATAACCTAATACAAAAAACATGTAAGGACACTAGAAACAATCTAACAAACCAAATTTCAAAACTAGATGCACTAAGCCCTTTAAGAACTTTAGTTAGAGGATATTCTGTAACAGAATGCAATGGAAAGGTTGTTAAAACTGCAAAAGAGTTAAATGTGGAAGACATAATTAAAATAAAAATGCAAGATGGCAATGTGAAAGCAGTAGTTAAGGAGGTTAATATATGAAAAAAAATGTAATAATAATATTGGTAATTTGTTTAGTAATAGCACTAGGAGTTATAGTAGGGAAAAATATTAATAAAAATGTAAAACCTACAAATTCCAACAAAGTAGAAAATATAGCCAAAAGTGAAAACGAGAATAAAAACAATGTAGTAAATAATGAAGTTTCAAACAATGAAAAAGATAATACAATAGAAAACAGCAATACAACATCTCAAAACCAAGAACAAGAGGCAACAGAAAAACCTAAAACAGATTTAGAAAAAGCAATAGACCTAGTAAAAGCAGACTGGGGAGATGATGAAACAGTATATTTCTCAGATGACTCTGAAGACTATGGCAAAGATGGAAAAATTGAATATGTAATTTGTGTAAGAGAAAAATCAACAACAAATGCAAAAGCATGGTACACAGTAGACTTAGATAAAGGCACATTTGAGAAGGAGGTTGAAAATGAGTTTTGAGGAAAATATGGAAGCACTTGAAAAAACAGTTCAAGAGTTAGAAAATGGAAACTTAAATTTAGAGGATTCAATAAAAAAATTTGAAGAAGGAATTAACCTATCAAAAAAATGTAATGACATACTAGAAGAGGCAGAAAAAAGAATAACAGTTCTAATAAAAAAGGATGACAAAATAGAAGAAGAAAATTTTTAAAATTTAAGTATAACAACCACCTTTTATGGAAACAATACCAAAAGGTGGTAATTTTATGTTTAAGAAAAAAAGAATATTTATAATATTATTAATAATATCAATACTCTTACTTTTAACTTTTTTAACATATAATTTAAAGTTCAAAATAGACAATAGTGATGTAGATGCACTATCAAAGTATGGCTCCAGAGGTGATGAAGTTAGACAGATTCAGAGTAAACTTAAAAGATGGGGATATTATTCAGGAAATGTTGATGGCATTTATGGTTCACAAACAGTAGCAGCAGTAAAGTGGTTTCAATCTAAGAATGGACTTACTGTTGATGGAATTGCAGGACCAAAAACTTTGGCTGCAATGGGAATAACAGGCACTTCAAATAATACAGGTGCCACAGCTTCAAATTCAGACCTGAATTTGTTAGCACATCTTGTATATGCTGAGGCAAGAGGAGAACCATATTCAGGGCAAGTTGCGGTGGCATCTGTTGTATTAAATAGGGTTAAAAGCACATCATTTCCAAATACTGTTGCAGGTGTAATATATGAAAGAGGGGCTTTTTCAGTTGTTTCAGATGGGCAGATTAATTTAACACCTAATCAAACAGCAATATCAGCAGCACGAGATGCCTTAAATGGTTGGGACCCAACTTATGGTGCAATATATTATTTTAACCCAAACACTGCTACAAATGGATGGATTTGGTCACGACCTGTAACAGTAGTTATAGGAAATCACAGATTTTGCAAATAAATGATTGAAAAATTAAAGAAATTGTAATATAATTGTAACACAATTGTAATAATTAAGTTAGGAGAGAAAAAAATGTTTGGATTTGGACAAGATATAGGTATTGATTTAGGTACTGCAACAGTAATTGAATATGTAAAAGGAAAGGGAATTGTTTTAAGAGAGCCTTCAGTAGTAGCTGTAAATAATCAGACAGGAGATGTTTTAGCAGTTGGTGCTGAAGCAAGAAGAATGCTTCGGAAGAACTCCACGGAAACATAGTAGCAACAAGACCTTTAAAGGATGGAGTAATTTCAAATTATACTGTAACAGAAAAAATGCTTAAACACTTTATAACAAAAGCAACAGGAAAAACTATATTTTCTCCAAGGATAATGATTTGTATTCCATCTCTTGTAACAGAAGTTGAGAAAAAAGCAGTTATAGATGCTGCAACAACAGCAGGAGCAAGGAGAGTATATTTAATAGAAGAACCAATAGCTGCAGCAATAGGTGCAGGAATAGATATATCAAAACCATGTGGAAATATGGTAGTAGATATTGGAGGAGGAACAGCAGATATTGCAGTAATTTCCTTAGGAGGTTCAGTAGTTAGCACATCAATTAAAGTTGCAGGAGATAAATTTGATGAAGCAATTATTAAGTATATTAAGAAAAAACATAATATGATGATAGGTGAAAGAACAGCTGAAGATTTAAAAGTTAATATTGGCTGTGTTTACCCAAAAGTTCAAGAAGCAAAAATGGAAGTAAAAGGTAGAGATTTGATGACAGGACTTCCTAAAATGGCAACAATATATTCAAGTGAAATGTTAGAAGCATTAGAAGAACCTGCAATGGCAATCGTTGAAGCTGTGCATTCTGTTTTAGAAAAAACACCACCAGAGTTAGCAGCAGATATAAGCGATAGAGGAATATATATGACAGGTGGAGGCTGCTTAGTAGATGGTTTAGATAAATTATTACAAGATGAAACAGGAATAAATGTAATGATTGCAGAAGATGCGGTATCTTGTGTAGCTAAAGGAACAGGAAAAGCTTTAGATAATTTAGATACATTAGATGGAAAAGCAAGAAAATAAAATATTAAAAAGTTGGAGTTTAGCTCCAACTTTTTAATTCTTTTTACTATTTTCATAGTATTTTTTTAGCTTTTCATAGACTAAATAGTTTATTGTTCCAGCAGGATATTTTCCATCAGAATTTTGTTTTCCAGCAGGTACTCCTGTAAGTATTTCAATTCCTTCATCAATTGTTGATATAGCATAAATATGGAACTTTCTTTCTTTTACACTTTCAATTACATCTTTTTGTAAGTGAAGATTTCTAACATTTTGTATAGGTATTATTACTCCTTGCTCACCAGTTAAGCCTCTTTTCTTACAGATATTATAAAAGCCTTCAATTTTTTCATTTACACCACCAATTGGTTGAATAAATCCTTTTTGATTAACAGAACCAGTAACAGCAATTGATTGTGAAATAGGGATATTAGATAAACTAGATAAAATTGCATAACATTCTGTACTTGAAGCACTATCTCCATCAACACCGTTATATAATTGTTCAAAACATAAACTAGCAGTAAGAGTTAAAGGAAAGTCTTGAGCAAATTTTTCACCAAAGTAGCCTCTTAAAATTAGAACTCCTTTTGAGTGTGTTGGTCCAGACATATCTGTTTCTCTTTCTACATTTATAACTCCAGTTTTTCCCATAAATGTATTCGCAGTAATTTTGGCAGGTTTTCCAAATGAATAGTCACCAATTGTCATAACAGTTAAACCATTAATTTCTCCAACTTTATAGCCATCAGTATCAATTAATAATGAGTTTTCTTCTATTAATTCTGAATATTTTTGATCATATTTTTTTACTCTTTCAATTCTTTTGGAAAGGGCTTTTTCAATGTAATCAGCTGTTATCAATTTTTTCCTTGAAAGCCTTGCCCAGGTTGAAGCTTCTGAAACTATTTCTCCAATTTCATTAAAGTGTGTAGAAAGTTTTTGCTTATCATCAGATAATTTTGAAGCATATTCTACAACTTTTGCCATAGCTTCTTTATCAAGTGGAAGGCAATTTTCTTTTTCACAATAGCTGTGAACAAATTTTGCAAGTCTTAATATATTATCATTATTTCGTGGAGCAGATTCTTCAAATTCCACTTTTATTTTAAATAGTTTTTTAAAATCAGGGTCTAAAGAGAGTAGAGTATGGTATATTTCAGCATTGCCTAAAAGTAAAACCTTGATGTTTAGTGGAATTGGTTCAGGCTTTAGAGAAATCATAACTAAACTAGAGCGTTGTTCCATACCATTTTCTATTCCTAATTCCTTAACTAGGAGTGCTTTTTTTAGAGTATCATAGCATATTTGGTTTGTAAGTAAATCTTGTGCTTGCAAAATAATGTAGCCACCATTTGCTTTGTGCAAGATACCAGATTTTAACATAGTATAATCTGTTCTAAGCATTCCATATTGATTTTCGTATTCTAATTTTCCAAATAAATTTTGATAAGAATAGTTTGAATCCATTATAACAGGGCTACCTTGAGTATTGCTGTTATCAACAAAAAGATTAACTCTATAGTTTAACCAAGGCTTTACAGTTTCAGGCTTTGGAGCTTGTGGGTTAGCTTGGTTTGTAGGTTCTTCTGATATGAAATGGATTACATTTTTTAAAATATCTTTTTTTACATTATCTAAAAAAGATACAATTTTTTCATTTTTCTTGTAAGTCGCTCTTATTGGGTTAATGTATGAATTAATAGTAAGAAGAGCTATGTTTGATTGCCATTCATCAACTTTTTGCTCTGCTTCTTTTTCAATTAGTTTTATTTGCCCTATAACATGCATTATCTGTTCTTGAACTATACTAGATTTTTCTTCGTATGTTTGCTTAATACTATCATCTAATTTTTCGAACTCTGCTTCATCAAGTGGTTTTCCATCAAATACAGGCAACATATATATTCCGTTTGTTGCAGCTTTAACTTGGAAATTATTTTTCATTGTTTCTTTATTTAGGTTATCTAATAGTTTTTCTCTTCGTTCATCATATTTTTGTTTGATTAGGCTTTTTTCTTTTTCAAAATCTTCATTGTTAAAAGTTCTTTTTAAATATTTTTTTATATCTTCCACAAAGGCATCCATTGTTGTTGCAAATGTTTTTCCTTCACCAGCAGGAAGAGATACAGCGATTGGTTCGTTTGGATTATCAAAGTTATATAGGTAGCACCAATCATCAGGGGTTTTTTGTTTTGAGGCAATTTCTGTAACATATTTTTTTGTGTACATAGTTTTGCCAACACCTGAAGGGCCTTCTATATATAGGTTGTAGCCTTTGGCATTTATGTTAAGACCAAATTGCAAGGCATTAATTCCTCTTTCTTGGCCGTAAACTACGCCATCACTAGTTAATTCATCTGTTGTTTCAAAATCAAAAATGTTTGGGTTACATAGGTTTTTTAAATCCTTGTAAGTTAATTCGTTTTTTCTCATTCGTATTCCTTCTTTCTCAAAATGTCTAAGCATTTTGAATTTTATTTAAAATATAGTGTCATAATATAAGCATCTTCAACACCATCATAGTATTTTTTTCGTATTCCTAAAGTTTTAAAGTTATATTTTTCATATAATTTTATTGCATTGCTATTTTTTGTATTTACTTCCAAAGTAAGGGAGTCTTTTACTTTTGCCATAGAAATTAGCTGTTCTAGTAAAGCTTTTCCAATTCCTTGATGTCTATAAGATTTTTTTACAACGATGTTTGTAATGTGAACATCATCAACAGAGAACCAAATTCCTGCAAAACCAATAATTTCGCCATTTTGTTTAGCTACTATATATTTTGAGTTTAGATTTAAAAGTTCAGATTTTAAATTTTGTGGGCTCCAGAAGTCATCAAATTCTGTGTTTAAAATTGGTTCTATTATGTTAAAATCATCAAGAGTCATAGTGGATATTTCCATTATTTGTTCCTCATTCTTTCAGCTTGTGAAGGTCTTAAATACATAACAGATAAGTTATCTGCAGTTGTTGTTTCATTTTTTAAGTAATGTTTAAAACCTGCAAGACCAATATTTCTACTATAAATAGTATTGTCAAAATTATTAGAAATATTTAAAAGATATGTAGCATCACCAACAAAAGCAATATTTTTGTATTTTTCAAACTCATTTTTTAGGTTGTTAATGTCATCTGCAAAATAGTTTGAAACCAAATTGTAATTTTTATCAAAAATTGCCATATAAACTTGGTTGTTTCGAGCATCCAAAATTGAGCAAATATAGTCTGAGTCACAAACATTATATGCAAGAGCTTCTAAAGAAGAAATTCCTACAACAGGAATGTTTTTGGCTTCAGCAAAAGCTTTTACAGTTGCAACACCAATTCTAATTCCAGTAAAAGAGCCGTGGACCAATATCAGTTGCAATTAATCCAACATCAGAAAGAGTAAAGCCAGTAGTTTCAAACAATTCTTGAATTAAAGGCAACAATTTTTCAGAATGTGTTTTCTGGTCTGATATATTCAATTCTTTAATAACATTACTATCCTCAAGCAAAGCAACTGAGGCGTTTGGGCTAGAGGTAGAAATTGCTAAAATTTTCATAAAGCATTATTCCCTTCATTATTGTTTATATATTCAATATTAATATATCTAATATTATCATTATTATCATCTTTTGAGATATTAATCTTAATATACTTAGATAAAATAGGTTCAATAAGCTCGCCCCATTCAATAAGGCAAATGCCTCTATCAAAATAATCAGGTCCACCAATAGCGTAAAATTCATCTAAATCTTCTAATCTGTAAACATCAAAATGAAAAATATTCATATTATCTTTAGAATATTCATTCACAATAGTAAAAGTAGGGCTAGAAATCTCATCATCCAATCCAAAAAAACTCAAAAAACCCTCAGTAAACTTAGTCTTACCACTACCCAAATCACCTGATAAAATTACAATATCTCTATCCTTCAACTTAGAAGCCAAACTAAAACCAACAGCCTTAGTTTCTTCCTCATTATTCGAAATAAATTTAAGCATAATACATCACCCATATATTGTATATTAAAAGACAAAAAAAGTAAAGATTAAAAGGAAAAAAATTAGAAATAAATTGTATATGTCGAAAAAAAGTCAAACGATTTTTCCCAAAAGCTTGCAAAATTTGCAAAAGCGTGGTACAATAGAAAAAGTGAAATTTTAATTTGACTTTAAGGGAGGTGCCAAGGGAATGCCAAACATTAAATCTGCAATAAAAAGAGTTAGTGTAATTGAAACTAAAACTTTACAAAATAATATGATTAAATCTGAATACAAAACAGCTGTAAGAAAATTTGAAGCAGCAGTAGCAGAGGGTAATAAAGAAAAAGCTCAGGAGGCTTTAAAATTAGCTACAAAGAAGATTGATGGTGCTTGTTCAAAGGGAATAATCAAACAAAATACAGCATCAAGAAAAAAATCTAATTTAGCAAAGAAATTAAATGTTATGTAGTTTAAAAAAGATTTCAAAATTATTTGAAATCTTTTTTATTTTTGCTTGCATAAATTATGTTGTTGTAATAAAATAATCTAAAAGGAAATGTAGGAGGTAACATATGGCAAATATTAAAGTGAATTTAGAAAATACAGGTATTAAAAAAGATAAGTTAATGAAATATTCTGAGAAGGTTGAGAATGCACATAAGGAATTACAAAAAATGGCAAGTGATAAAACAGAATTTGTTCGGGTGGTTACATTTACCAACTAAATATGATAAAAAGGAATTTGCTAGAATAAAAGCTGCAGCTGAGAGAATTAAAAAGAATTCTGAGGTGCTAGTTGTTATTGGCATAGGTGGTTCATACCTTGGAGCAAGAGCAGTTATAGAAGCCTTAACAAACACTTTTTACAATATAAATCCAAATCGTAAAACTCCACAAGTGTTTTTTGTAGGAAATAACCTTAGCCCAAACTATATGAATGATTTGATTGAGTGTATAGGAAACAAAGACCTTTCAGTAAATGTAATATCAAAATCTGGAACAACAACAGAGCCAGCAATTGCATTTAGAATATTTAGAGAATTCATGGAATCAAAATATGGAATAGATGAGGCAAGAAAGAGAATTTTTGTAACAACAGATAAGAAAAAAGGAGCTCTAAAACAATTAGCAAAAGAAGAAGAGTATGAAACATTTGTAATACCAGACAATATTGGAGGAAGATATTCAGTTCTAACAGCAGTTGGACTACTACCAATAGCAGTAGCAGGAATTGATATAGATAAATTAATGCTTGGAGCTAAAACAGCTGAAGGAAAATATAATGAAAGTTCATTAAAATACAACGAATGTTACCAATATGCAGTAGCGAGAAATATACTATATGAACAGGGAAAAACAACAGAAATCCTTGCAAACTATGAACCAAAAATGCAGTACATAACAGAATGGTGGAAACAATTATATGGAGAAAGCGAAGGCAAAGATGGTAAAGGAATATTCCCAGCAGGAGTAACATTCACAACAGACTTACACTCACTAGGTCAATACATACAAGATGGAAAAAGAAACTTATTTGAAACAGTAATAAGTATAGAACAACCAAACACAGATATAACAATAAAACCAGATGCGGACAACCTAGATGGAATGAATTTTGTGGCAGACAAAACATTAGACTATGTAAATAAACAAGCGATGGAGGGAACAATAGAAGCACATGTAACAGGAGGAGTTCCGAATATAAAAATAACAATGGAAAAACTAGATGAAGAAAACCTAGGAGAGTTATTGTACTTCTTTGAACTTGCTTGTGGAATATCTGGAAAAATACTAGGAGTAAATCCATTTAATCAACCGGGAGTTGAAGCATATAAAAAGAATATGTTTAGACTACTAGGAAAACCAGAGTAAATAGATAATTTTGCAAAAATGTGATAAAACAACTTAAAAAGCCTGCAAAAGTGTGAACAAAACATCAAAAAACTTTACAAAAATGTGATAAAGATGTGTAATTAATAAAAGTTCCACTTTTCATGGCAGAATATATGAAAAAATTTTTGGTTTAATGAGATTGTGATATATCAACTACCAATTTAATTTTATATGAAAAGTATTGACAGAAAAATATTAATATTATATACTAGCTTTACAAAAAGCAAAAAACAAAAGCACGAAAAGAAACAAAAAAAGAAGGAGAAAACAACCAATGAAAAACGCTCAAACCCTTGGGGCCCTATATATATATATATATCGATAATTTTATAAAGACAAGAACATATATTAAAGGATTAAAAATTAATCTAATGTACAAACTATATATGGTGGGATTTTTGTGTCCACCAAAAGTACAGATGGATTAATTTTAAAATTGAACATAACAATAACATATTGTTATAATAAAATATGAGGAGGTTTTTAAATGAGAAACAAAGAGAAAGGAATCACGCTAATAGCGCTGATAATCACAATAATTGTGATGTTAATTTTAGTAGGAGTAGTAG
>USHY01000033.1 GCA_900554635.1 uncultured Clostridium sp.
CAATGATAAAGATGATCGTGCCTTTATCACTACTCAATCTATTAAAAAATTAAAAAAACACTTAATGGATTGGGCTTTATCCCCTGACAAATGGCATCTTTCTGGAGATGATAAAATATATAACATTAATGATATTGAAAAAGATGAACTATTTGAAAGAGCTAAAGTTGCAATTGCTAATAAAAGTTTTAAATTTGCACGATAAATTTGGTTTTAGGACTGATTATGAAATACTTAGTAATATGTTACAATTTTATGTCTTTCGTTTTTTTCCCATTGCTCCAACTCCACTAATCCCTTTTTCTCCCTCTTTAATGAGTTTTGAAATTTCATACCCACTCACAAAAGTGTTTTTATCAGTAACTGCTATTTTTCCAGCAACAATAAGTGGATCCACATAATCTATTAATATTCTTCCTGGAGATGATGCAAAATCTGCTCCTGCATCAATTAATGCCTCAAAAAAGCTTTCACATGCACCGAGCAAATATAACTAATTTATTAGAAGATTTTGCCCATTTTCTCGCCTCTAAGACTGTATTTCTGAAGTTTTTGGAATTTTTATAATTATATATATTTGAAAAATTAACTCCTTTTTTTATCATTGTATCATGTCCTGTTATTACTAAAATATCAGGATTATATTTTTCTAACAGTGGCCTAACCATTTGTGCTTGCTTGTTTTCCGGAATATTTTTTACAATAGCATCTAAGCCCATTTTTTTATAAGTCTTTACAGCCTTTTGGCTATATCTCCTATCTCCATCCAAATGAAGTATCTTACCAGTTTTAACCAATCTTTTTTCATTTACTAGCCTCACTTATATACCACCTCAAAAAATTTTCTGGTAGTATATTTTATGTCAAAAAACTATGCAATGTTAAAAATATAGCAAAAGGGTCCTTTTACGGAACCTTTTTGTTTTTATATTTTTTATGTACTTTTTCATACTTAAGCTTAGTTGCCATTCCTCCTCTTATGTGCCTTTCTGCTTTATTTTCATCTAGTACTTTTCTTACTTCTATTGCTAGAACTTGGTTTATATGTATTAATCTTTCGCTTACATCTTTGTGTACTGTTGATTTAGAAACCCCAAATTTTTTTGCTGCTCCCCTTACTGTATCTCCTGTATCTATTATATATTGTGCTAAGTGAATAGCTCGGTCCTCTATTGATACTCCCCTCATATAAAAACCCCCATATGAATACTTTTATTTAAGTGTATTCGTATGGGAGCTTGGTTATGTCATTTTACTTTTTCATTTCTCCTAGATTCTCTAATTATCTTTATAGTGCTTGAAACAAGTAGTTTAAGCATTTTCTCAATTTCTTTTTTGTCCTCTTCTTTTCTATTTTTATAGGTATTTAGTATCTGGCCAATTTTTTTGACTGTGTCTATTTTAAAATCGCTTACTTCTGTTGCTTTTGTTGCTGTTATTATTTGGTAAAGCATGTCGATGAAGTCTTTCCTTTCTTCCGGAGTTGTGTTTTTTAGCCAGTCCCTTAAGATGCCATTAAAAATCTCGCTGTTTGTGGTAACTCTTTCTATTCTTACTAATTTATCATTTTCAATTTCCCATGAGAAAATATCGTGTTGCATAAATCCTTTTTGGTTACTTTTTATAACTTGATATTCTTCTTCATGTTCTAACAGTCTTCCTACAACTGAAGATTGCGGAATGTATGTTTCTATTTTATTAAGTATGCTTTTATATTCTGGCTTTTCAATAACGCTTTTATCAAAACCTGGTCCATCTGCATTTATTATTTTTTTTATTTTTGGTTTAATTTCATCTTCGCAGAAAACTGCTGCATATACTGCTAAATTGCCTCCTTTGGAATGTCCTCCTAAAATTAAGTCTTCAGTATATTTCTTCGCAATATCATTCAAATAACTTACCGCTTCCTTTTGTGATGGAACATTTTCCATAAACCCCATATTCAAATCTTCTTTCCATCCTACTAATGATGAATCTGTTCCTCTATACGAAACATATTTTATACCTGGCAAGCTTATTGTTATTGCTGCAAATTGTTTTTCTGCTGCATTATCTAATATTTCTACATAGTCTGTTATAACAATATTTTTATATCTATTTGCTTTACCTAGCTCTTGTAAGAAAGGCTTATCATCTCCCCAGATGTATTTTGCTTGCTCTAAGTCCTTCATTTTTGTTGCAATGCTTTTTATTGTTTCCTCATGGCACATATTAACATGTTTAAATGGCATGTATGAAAGTCTTGCAAATATCATGTAATCTATTTCATTCATTGGTTCATCCGAGATTATTGATTCTCCATTTGTTTTTACATAATCTATCAAATTTTGCATAATTTAATTCTCCCTTAATTTATTATTTCATAAATTCATTTATTATGTTCATATCTTCTTTTGTTGTTATTTTTATATTTGTATAATCTCCTTCAAGAATTTTTACCTTATATCCACCTTTTTCGAGTAGCATGCAGTCATCTGTTATTCCTTCTTCGTTAAATTTTTGGTGCATTTGAAGTAATATAGATCTCTCAAAGCATTGTGGTGTTTGTATTATCCATGTGTTTTCCCTTTGTGTTGAATTTATTATTACTCCATTATTATCTGCAATTTTTATTGTATCTTTTGATTTTACTCCTATTGTTACTCCTTTAAACATTTCCATTGCTTCAATGCAATTGGTAATATAATTTTGTTTTATCATTGGTCTTGCACCATCGTGAATAATTACAATATCTGATTCATCATTCTTTATTGAATTATAAACAGAATCTTTTCTAGTTTCTCCTCCTGTAACTATTTGAACAGGCTTTGTACATTTAGCATTTTCAATTATTTCTCTTATCTCATTTTCATCTTGTTGCCTTACTGTTACAGTTATTTTATCTACATATTGATTTTCGTTAAAGGCTTCTAAGCTATATGTTAATACTGGCTTTTCCTTTACATTATGTAGGTTTTTATTATCTCCTGAACCAAATCTTGTACTATTTCCTGCTACTAATATTATTGCTGTTACTTTTCTTTTACCAAACATTTCTTGCTCCCTTTATTATATGATACACATATATATGTTTCATACTGATTTTTCAAAATTTCATATGCTTTTTTAGCCGTATTTTTATTATCAAAAATTCCATAGATGCACGAACCTGAACCTGACATTAATACTCCTTTTGCTCCATTTTGCAATATTTTATTTTTCGCAACTTCCACAGTTTTTTTATTTCCAATGGCTTCCTCAAATACATTATAAAGATTTTTTCCCAATTTGTTTATATCATTTTCTTCTAATGCTTTAACTATTTCGCTTGTAGTTTGTTTTTGGATTACAGTATTCTCTTGTGAATCTAACTTTTGATACATATATTTTGTATCACATGAAAATTTAGGTTTTATTATAACTATGTAATATTTGAAGTTTGTATTAATTTCCATAATTTCATTTCCTATTCCATGTGCCAATACAGCTTTATTGTACATACATGGAACAACATCAGCTCCAATACTTGCACCAAAGTCCTCCATCTCTTTTTGTTGCAAGTTTAATGCAAATAATTTATTAATGCCATAAATAAAGCTTGCACAATCTGTGCTACCACCAGCAAGCCCTGCTTGCATTGGAATTTTTTTATTTAAAAGTACTGTAACCCCTGTTATTTCAGGATATTTTTCTTTTAGTTTCACATAGGCTTTATAAATTATGTTTTGGTTGTTATTTATTTCTTGTATATTTGTTTTCAACTTAAACTCATTATTATTTTTCTTAATATACATTTCATCATAAAAATTGATTTTTTGAAATACTGATTCTATATTGTGGTAATTATCTTCTCTTTTATTTAAAACACATAAATTCAAATTTATTTTAGCTCGTGCTTTTAGATATACTTCTTGCATTTTTATTTTCCTTTCCCTTTTATTTAACTGTAATAATAGCTATTGCACTTATACCAAAACCACTGCCGCAATCTGTTAATCCCTCTCCTGTTGTTGCAGTTATTCCTATACAATTTTCTGGAACTTTTAAAATTCTTGCAATATTAGTTCTCATTTCTGGTATTTTAGGAGTTATTTTAGGTGTTTTACATTCTATTGAAATTGAAATATGAACAATTTTTTCCTTTAAATATTTTAGTGCTTGCTTTAAATATTCTTCACTATCTAAAATTCCATTTTTGCACATTTGGTCTGCTTTATCTCCTAGAATATTTACACATGTTATTCCAGAAACTGCATTTGTTATTGCATGTAATATAACATCCCCATCACTATTGGCTTGAAGAGAAAACTCATTTTCAAATTCAATCCCACCCAATATCAGCTTTTTTTCAGTGTTTTTATAATCTATTCTATGGCTATCTTGGCCTATTGCAACTTTCATTTTTCCTTACCTCACTATTTATACAAATAATCTCCACATATATATTGCAAATGTTATTACTAAAATACTAGCTTTATATCTTGTTAAAGTGTCTTTTTTGCCTATAAAACAGCATACCCAAATATACCCAATTGTTGCAGCTAAAAGCCATAGGTTGCTCAGGAACTCCCTTGTGAATTCAAGTGGAGTAATTATTGCACCTGTTCCTAGTATTAAGAAGGAATTTAAAATGCAAGAACCAACTAGATTTCCAACTGCCAATCCTCCTTCATCCTTTATGGTAGCTATTACTGATGTTACCATCTCTGGTAATGCTGTGCCTATTGCAACTATTGTAAGTCCTATCACTCTTTGGCTAATTCCAAAAATTTCAGCAAGAGAAGTTGCTTCATCTACAACTAAATCTCCTCCATATTTTAATAGTACTATTCCTATTAGGATAAACAAAATCGAAAGTGGTATATTTGCTTTAGGGCTTATATGTTCTTCCTTATTATGTCTTCCAGTTTTGCATATGTCTATTATCTCTATGATAATTGGATACATGAAGTATAGTAAATATAATCCTACTAGTATTTTTCCATCTCTATTGTTTATTACACCAATTTCGCTCCCCCATAATCCTACTCCCATAACTAATATGGCTATTGTAGAAATAAAGGCCACAGGTAAATGGATAATTTTTACATCCTTATCTAGTTTTATTGGTCTTAGAAGTGCAGTTGTTCCTAGTATTAGAAGTAAGTTACACAAATTGCTTCCTACTGCATTTCCGATTATTAAGTCTGTTGCTCCTTTTGATGCAGAACTTATTGTAATCATGAGTTCTGGCATAGATGTACCTATTGCAACTATTGTAAGACCTATTATCATTTCAGAAATGTGGAATCTTTTGGCAATGTTACTTGACCCTCGAACTAGTAAATCTGCCCCAACAATTAATATGGCAAAGCCTAAAACTATTAATAAACAACTTATTAGCACGTTTTCCTCCTTTGTATAGATAAATTTTTGTATTAGTATATCACAAAATGCAAAAAAATACAAAAATATCCTAAATTATTATATTAATTTAAGATATTTTTGTTCATATTATTTTAGCTCTTTGATAAAGAATCACAATATTCATTATATTGTTTTTCTAGTCTTTCATCATATATCTTTAAATCTTTATCTTTTCTTAGTTCAACAAAAGCTTTATCTGTTAATGCTGAATCTTTATTTAGTAAATCCGTTGCTAGTTTTTCTATTATTGTTCCTCTTAAATCATCATATGTTGATGTTGCTAGTTTATGAACTATGTGGTATCCATATGATGTTTTTACTGGAGTTTTGCTGTATTCTCCATCTTTTAATGCTACTATTTCATCTATATAGGTTTGTTCTAAGCTTGCATCTTTTCCTTGGTAGCCAAGTTCTTCATGTATTGTTTTATCTTTATATTCCTCAACTACTTCGCTAAATGATTTTCCTTCATCTAGTTTTGCGATAATTTCATTTGCAAGGGCTAATGCTTGTTCATCTGTTACATCATCTGTTATCTTTACTAGTATGTGTTCTGAATCATATGTTTCTAGGTCATCTTTATTTTCATCATAGTATTTTTTTACTGCTCCTGTTTCTAGTTTTCCTTCTAGGTAATCATATAAATATTTTGTTGATTTTAAGCTTGCTCTTATGTCATCAAGGAATTCATCGTAGTTACTAAACCCATATGCTTCTAAAAAGTCTTGCTCTGTTTTTCCACTTGCTGTGTAGTAGTCTACATATTGTTTTGCTTCTTTCTTTATGTCTTCTTCTTCTTTTTCTGTTAGTGTGTACATGTCTTTTACTATAGCTTTGTCTACTTCATTTAGTAGGTATTTTAAACCATAGCTTGTTTTCATTCCATTGTACACTTTTTCTGTTGATATTGATGTTCCGTTTACTGATGCTATTGCTTCACTTCCATATCTTAGTCTAGCCATTTTGCCTGATCCTATACAGAAACATATTAATAGTGTTACTCCTATTCCTATTACTAATCCTATAACTCCTGTGATTATAGATTCCTTTGTTAAAGCTAATTTTTTGTTTTTTTGATTTTCTCCCATTTTTTCTAATCCTTTCATAGTTAATTTGCATTATTATATGCAATGTTTATTAAATTAATATTAAAATCATGTTAAATTTTGTATTCGATGAATTGATGTGTTTTTAGGCTATTTTTCACATCTAAAATTCTTTGGTTTGATGACCCTCTAAATTTAAGTGTTGGGTCTTTTTTATCTAATTTAAACTCTCCATCTACAAGTACATCTATATCTTTTAAGCAGTTGTTTGTGTCTGAATCGTTTCTTGCTAGGAGTTCATCTAATGTGTATCCTGAATAGCACCATACATTAAAGTTTGGTCTTATTGCTTTTACATCTTGTATGAATTTATGTACTGTGTTTATGTTTTCCTTGCAAAGTGGCTCGCCACCACTTATTGTTATTCCTTTTAGGATTGAGTTTTCCTTTATTTTATCTAGTATTTCTTGTTCCTTAAACTCTTCTCCATAGTTGAAGTCTTGAGCTTCTTTATTATGGCATCCTGGGCAGTGGTGTGGGCAACCGCTTACGAAAAGCACTGCCCTCCAACCTTCACCATTTGATATACTTTCATCGTAAAATCCTGCCATTTTCATTGTTTATCATTCTCCTTTATTTTGTTCCGTGTGTTACTCTATCATGTAATTCTGCTAATTTTCCTTTATTCCAACGAGATGTTGTTCCTACTAGGTATCCTGTTATTCTTTGAATTGTATCTATGTTTTCACTGTGGCAAATTGGGCACTCTTTTAAATTTGCATCTGCATTTTCAAATCCACAGTCTAAACATCTTGATCTTGTGTGGTTTATTGAGCCATATCCCATATCATACTTATCCATTAAATCTACTACTGCCTCTACTGTGCCTGGGTTATGTGTTGCATCTCCATCTAGTTCTATGTAGAAGATGTGGCCACCTAGTGTAAGCTTATGGTATGGTGCTTCAATTTTTGCTTTTTGTTCTGCTGTACATTTATACCATACTGGAACATGGTTGCTGTTTGTATAGTAATCTCTATCTGTTACACCAATTATTGTTCCAAATTCTTTTCTATCCATTTTTGTAAATCTTCCAGACAATCCTTCTGCTGGTGTTGCAAGTAATGAATAATTTAGGTCATACCTGTCTGAATATCTGTCACAAGCTTCTTTCATTTGGGTAATTATTTCTATTCCAAGTTTTTGTGATTTTTCAGATTCTGCATGATGTTTTCCTGTTAATGCTATTAAGCATTCCGCAAGTCCTATAAATCCAATTCCTAATGTTCCATGTTTTAAAACTTCTTCAACTTTATCCGTTGGGTGTAAACACTCACTATCTTGCCATAAGCCAGACATAAGTAGTGGGAATTGTTTTGCTACTGCTGTACATTGGAATTTGTATCTATCATATAATTGTCTTGCTGCAATATCTGTATATACTTCAAGTTTGTTTAAGAATATTTTTTTAACTTCTTTATTATATTTGTCTGTCATATATTTTTCACTGTCTTTTCCAAGTTCGAAGTTCATTCTTAGGTTTGTTTGTGCTTCTTTTGCTGATTCTATAGCAATTTTTACTAGATTTACTGTTGTGAATGATAAGTTTCCTCTTCCTACTGAAGTGTTTTCTCCATGTCTATCTGTAAATACTCTTGTTCTACATCCCATTGTTGCACATTCATAATAATATCTATTTGGATCATCTGCTTTCCATTTATCATGTTTGTTAAATGAAGCATCTAGGTTTATGAAATTAGGGAAGAACCTTTTTGCTGTTACTCTACATGCTAGTTTATAGAGGTCATAGTTTTTATCTTCTGGTAAATAGTTTATTCCTCTTTTCTTTTTCCAAATTTGAATTGGGAATATTGGTGTTTCACCATTTCCAACACCCTTTTCAGTTGATAAAAGCATTTCTCTTATTATACATCTTCCTTCTGGTGAATCATCTGTACCATAGTTTATTGAACTAAATACAACTTGGTTTCCACCTCTTGAGTGTATTGTGTTCATGTTATGAATAAATGCTTCCATTGCTTGGTGAACTCTTTCAACTGTGCCATTTATTGCTAATTGTTTATATTTTTCATCACCTTTTAAGTCTTTAGTTTCAGCTTTTATATAGTCTTTGATTTCTGCATCATATAATTCTGGCAATTCTTTGTCTATTACTTTTTCAAGTTTTTTTACTTCTTCTTTATATGTAAGTCTTACATAAGGTGCTAAATAGTAGTCAAATGCTGGGATTGCTTGTCCACCGTGCATTTCGTTTTGTACAGTTTCTAGTGATATACAGCCAATTATACTTGCTGTTTCAATTCTTTTAGCTGGTCTTGAGCTTCCATGTCCTGCTCTGAAACCATTTTTTAGAATTTTGTCTAATGGATGCTGTAAACATGTTAAACTTTTTGTTGGGTAATAATCCTTATCATGTATATGTATATATCCATCTTTTACTGCTTTTCTTGCTTCACTTGATAGAAGGAAATCATCAACAAATGGTTTTGTTGTTTCACTTGCGAATTTCATCATCATTCCTGCTGGAGTATCAGCATTCATGTTGGCATTTTCACGTGTTACATCATTTGATTTTGTTTCTATAATTTCTAGAAACATATCTTTTGATTTTGCTTTTCTTGCTACATCTCTATTATATCTGTATGTTATGTAAACTTGTGCTACTTCTTTTCTTGATGATCCCATTAGTTTCTTTTCTACTAAATCTTGTATCTCGTAAACAGATACTTGTATTTTATCTTTTGTTTGGTTTCTTACACTATCTGCAATTTTTGTGGCTAAATCTATATCTACACCTCCAGGTGTGTTTGACATTGCTAATGTAATTGCCTTAATAATTCTTTGTTCATCAAATTCTGTAATTCTTCCATCTCTTTTAATTATTTGCATATTTTATATCCTCCTTTTATGTTACATTTTTTTTACATCATTTGTTTTATTTTTTACTCCTTCATTTTATATTATTAATAAACCAATGTCAATACAAAAATGAAATTTGTAATATTACATTTTTGTTACAAAACGATAAAAGCCTTGTAATAAAAAAGCTAGAGGATTTTTAAAATTCTCTAACTTTTTTACTTGGCTATCTTCTTCTAAATCTATTGCATCCACACCCACAATTATTAGTGTTATTTGAATTATTTGTAGAGTTATTACTTAATAAATCTTCAACTGTATCGCATATATTATTGTCCTCATCAGTGTCTTCATTGTTAGATAATAGATTTGATAAAATTTGGCATATGCCCTGTTCTCGTTCCTTTCGTTCACACAATAAATGTACTATTAGTGCTGTTATGAATGATATTATTGTATATGCAAGTGTTGCAATTAGGAATGTAGTATCAAATGCTGTAAATGCCAGTATTAAAAATACTGCAAATATTAAACCTGCTACAGCAATTGGATTTTTAAGTAATTTTTCAAGCACTATTGAAAAAATAATTACTGCTATTGGAAATGCAAAGAAAATTAATAAAGTATTCATACTATACCTCCACTATATAGTATGAATACTTTATATTTTTTGTTAATTATACCAATCAAATTCCCAATCGTTAAAGTGTATTGTATCTCCGGTCCTCAGCTCCTGCTTTTTTTAATGCTTCATCTACTCCCAAATTTGCAAGCATCTTTTGGAAATAGTACATTGATTCATTATCAGCTAAATTAACTCTTGACATTAACCTATCAATATCAGGTCCAGTAACATAGTACTCGCCTTTTTCTTTGTTAATTTCAAATCCTTTTCTTTCTTCTTTTAATGTATATACAATTTTTTCTTCTTGTTCTACTATATCTTCTCTTGGTAAGTTTTTTAGTTCTTCTGCAACATCTCTAAATAGTTCTTTTAACCCTTGGCCTGTTGCTGCAGATACCTTGTATATTTTTAAATTTAGCTTCTGAGCCATTTTTTCCAAGTCTTCATATAACATCTCATCTTGCATAACATCAGCTTTATTTGCCACAATTATTTGTTTTCTAGTTGCTAATTTTTCGCTATATTTTTTAAGTTCATTATTTATTGTTTTAAAATCTTCTACAGGATTTCTTCCCTCTGTTCCAGAAACATCTATTACATGTAATAATAACCTTGTTCTTTCTATGTGGCGTAAAAATTGTAGTCCTAAGCCTACTCCTTGGCTTGCTCCTTCTATTATTCCTGGTATATCTGCTATAACAAAGCTATCTCCATATTCTGTTTTTGCAACTCCAAGGTTTGGTTCAAGTGTTGTAAAGTGATAGTCTGCAATTTTTGGCTTAGCTTCTGTTACCATTGAAAGGATTGTTGACTTTCCAACATTTGGAAAACCTATTAATCCAACATCTGCAAGCATTTTCAATTCAAGAATTAGTTCTTTTTCAATACCTTTTTCTCCACCTTGCGCAAAATGTGGTGCTTGTCTTGTTGCTGTTGCAAAATGCGAATTTCCTTTTCCTCCTCTTCCGCCTGGTAAAACAAGTTCTTTTTGTCCTTCTTTAGATAAGTCTGCTATAATTTTCCCTGTTTCTTTATCTTTTACAACTGTACCTAAGGGAACCTTAATATACAAATCTTCACCTTTTTTTCCATAGCAATTACTTCCACTGCCATTTTCGCCATTTTGAGCTTTGAATTTTTTATTGTATCTAAAATTAATTAATGTATTTGAATCTGGGTCAACGATGAAATATACATCTCCACCTTTTCCGCCATCTCCTCCATCTGGTCCACCTGCTGCAACATATTTTTCTCTTCTGAAAGTTATGGCACCATTTCCGCCATCACCAGATTTTACATATATTTTTGTGTAATCTACTAGCATTTTGTCCTCCATTATTCAAAATAATTTAATTTCATTGCTTTTTTGACTTTTACCATTGTTTTTTTAGCTTTTGCTCTTGCTTTTTCCGTGCCTTCTTTTAGAATTTTATCAACTTCTTCTGGATGTTCTTCATAATATTTTCTCTTTTCTCTTATTGGTCTTAATGTTTCAATTATATTATGTGCTAATTGCTTTTTGCAAGCAACACAGCCTCTTTTGCCTTCTCTACATTCTGTGCAAATTGTATTTACATCATTATTATCAGTAAATAGATTATGGTAATATGCTACCATACATACATCAGGATTTCCTAAATCATCTTTTTTTATTCTTTTTGGGTCTGTTACTGCACTCATAACTTTTTTAGTTATTTCTTCTTCTGAATCTGATAAATATATAGCATTTCCTAATGATTTTCCCATTTTATCATTTCCATCTAAGCCTTTTATTCTCTTTGCGCTTGATAGAACAGCTTCTGGTTCTATTAAAACTTCTCCATAAATGCTATTAAATTTTCTTACAATTTCTCTGCATTGTTCTATTAATGGTAATTGATCTTCTCCTACAGGAACTAATTTACCTTCAAATGCAGTAATGTCAGCTGCTTGGCTTACTGGGTATCCTAGGAATCCATAGGTCACACTTTCACCAAATACTTCTTTTTTTTGTGCGATTTCTGTTTTTACAGTCGGATTTCTTTGAAGCCTTGCAATTGTTACTAAGTTTGAATAAAATACTGTTAGTTCTGCTACTTCTGGTATCATTGATTGTATGTATATTGTTGTTTTTTTAGGGTCTATTCCGCAAGATAAATAATCTATTGCAACTTCTCTTACATTTTTTCTTACTTTTTCTGGATTATTGAAATTATCTGTTAATGCTTGAACATCTGCAATTAGTATGTATGGTTCATAATCTGGATTGTTTTGCATTTCCACTCTTGTTTTTAGTGAACCGAAATAATGCCCAATATGTAATCTTCCTGTTGGTCTGTCTCCTGTTAATATTACTTTTTTCTCCATAAATAAATCCTCCATTTAAACTTAAAAGGACGCTCTTCGGTTTTGAATATTTACCGACTACGCCCTTTTTTCGTTTCTATTTTGTTTCTACTGGGTAAACACTTACTTGTTTTTTGTCTTTACCTTTTCTTTCGAACTTAACTGTTCCATCAGCTGTAGCAAATAGTGTATCATCACTACCAATGCCTACATTATTACCTGGATATATTTTTGTTCCTCTTTGTCTAACTAATATATTTCCAGCTAAAACGAATTGACCGTCAGCTCTTTTCACACCTAAACGTTTTGACTCACTGTCACGACCGTTTTTAACACTACCTTGACCTTTTTTATGTGCCATCTATATTCAACTCCCTTTTTCTAAAATTTTTCAACCCTATAAATTGCAAATTAAGCTTCAACTTTTTTTGTTGTTTTTCTTGTTGTTGTCTTCTTTTCAGTTGTTTCAGCTTTTTCTACTTTTTCTGCTGTTTTTTCTGTTTTTGCAGCAGGTGTTTTTATAGCTGTTATTTCAACTTTAGTATAAGGTTGTCTATGTCCTTGTTTTGTTCTTTCATTCTTTTTAGCTTTCATTTTGAAAACTATTATTTTTTTAGCTTTTCCGTGTGATACTACTTTGCCTTCAACTTTCACACCTTTAACATAAGGATTTCCTACTTGTACATCTTTGTCATCAGATACTAAAATAACTTTATCAAAAGTAACTTTTTTACCAGCTTCTGTATCTAATTTTTCAAAGAAAACTACATCTCCTTCTACTACTTTGTATTGCTTTCCACAAGCTTCGATTATTGCATACATTATCGAAAAGCACCTCTTCTTTCTTTATATACTCGCTAAGTTTATATTTAGGTAGCCTCCATAAAGCCTTTTACACCCAACTTAAGCGGCTTACGAATAAATATTTTACCATAAAATTACATACTTGTCAAGCTATAATGTGTTTTTTTTTACAGAGAAGAAGATTCTCTTCATTTACAGTTTGCCAAAATCCTAACTCTAGCCTTCCACTTTCGCCCTATCCTACTCTACAGCCGCAGGGATATCAGACCTTAGAGAAACTACACAGCGCAAAGGCAACTCAATGTCGCCCGAATTGCCATCGGAAACGAACAAGCCGTCGCCGCCGAAAGAGTACGCACGGCCTCCAACCACAGCCCCTGGGCCGAAGCCAGCATAATCAGAGTACGCACAGACCCCACGGGAAGCCAGCCAATAAACATAATTTTTTGAATCTCCAAAAATTAAATTTTTTGTAGCATTTGTCGTACTATCTGGTAATACTGGTATTCCTTCTGGTGCGCCAACAGTTGAATCAACTACATAAAAATATCCATCTACTGGTATATTTCCTAGTACGCTTGAATCTGTTGTTCCTTCTGGGCAACTTGGTGTGAAATATTTTTTGGTTCCATCTATTACTCTTGCATTATTTTGTATATCTGTCCATATATTTCCATAACTTGAACCTAAATCTGAGATTTTTGTGCCCTCTGGAACTGTATAATATACTATTGTTCCAGAGTTATTTTTTGCACACATTCCTGCTGGCGCTGTATATTGTACACATGCGTTTACATCTTCTATTGTCATTCCTCTTGCATCTGTTCCATATATTTCT
>USHY01000034.1 GCA_900554635.1 uncultured Clostridium sp.
TATTAGGACCTAAAGGATTAATGCCAAACCCAAAATCTGGAACAGTTACAATGGATGTAACAAAAGCTATAAACGAAATTAAATCTGGTAAAGTTGAATATAGATTAGATAAATCTAACATAATTCACTTAGGATTTGGTAAAGTATCTTTTGGAGCAGACAAACTATTCGAAAACTATGAAACAGTTATGGATGCTATAGTAAAAGCAAAACCAGCAGCAGCAAAAGGACAATACATTAAGAGTGTTGCAATTACTACAACAATGGGACCAAGTATATATGTTGGTTAAATAAAATATTGCCAAAGACAGTAGGCATAAAATAAGTCCTACCGAGGTAAAAAATAGAGATTTTTGAAGCTCTTGTTTTGCCTCGAGATTGGCATTTCAAGAGTTTTTAATTTTTAAATATATATACAATGGAGGTGAAAAACAAAAATGGCAAGTGAAAAAATTCTTAATCAAAAGAAACAAGAAGTTGAAGAATTAGCTGAAAAAATCAAAAAAGCTAAAATAGTTCTATTAACAGATTATAAAGGAATCAATGTAGCTGATGTAACAGCAGTAAGAGCAAAAGTTAGAGGAGCTCAAGCTGAATACAAAGTTATTAAAAACAATATAACTAGAAGAGCTATGGAAGCTTGTGGAGTAAGCGAATTAGATAACGTATTAGAAGGAACAACAGCAGTTATTTTAGGATATGAAGATTATCTAGAACCACTAAAAGCAATATATGAATTTGCAAAAAATAACGATTTCTACAAAATTAAAGGTGGAATCATTGAAGGAAAAGTAGTTCCAGTAGAAGAATTAATAGCATTAGCAAAATTACCATCAAGAGAAACATTACTTGCTGGGCTTGCTGCTGCATTACTTGGAAATATTTCAAAACTTGCAGTTGCACTTAATGAAGTTGCAAAGCAAAAAGAAGCAGCAAATGCTTAAGATTATTTAGGGTTGTGACCGACACAAAAAAATAAAAAAATATATTAAAGGAGAGATTTTAAAATGGCAGACATTGCAAAATTATTAGAAGAAATTGATAGCTTAACAGTTATCGAATTATCAGAATTAGTAAAAGGAATTGAAGAAAAATATGGAGTATCAGCACAAGCAGTAGCAGCACCTGCAGCAGGAGCTGGAGCAGCAGCAGCTGAAGAAAAAACATCATTCAACGTAGTATTAAAAGAAGTTGGAGCTAACAAAATAGCAGTTATCAAAGTTGTTAGAGATGTTACAGGATTAGGATTAAAAGAAGCTAAAGACTTAGTAGATGGAGCACCAAAAACAGTTAAAGAAGGAGCTTCAAAAGATGAAGCAGAAAGCATGAAAGCAAAATTCGAAGAAGCAGGAGCAACAATCGAATTAGCTTAATTAATTCAAAAATGAATTCAAAGAACTTAGAGCAAAATAGCTCTAAGTTTTTTTGTATTCTTATCAAAAAATATTGACAAATTGCAAATGATTTTATATAATAAAAACCATGCAGAAATGATTATTTTTGCATGGTTTATTAATACCTAAAAGTTAGGGTGAATTTTTATGATTAAGTTTACAAAAATGCAGGGGCTGGGGAATGATTATGTGTATGTTTATTGCGGTGATTGCAATGTAAGTACTAGTAGTATGTCTTCCTTGGCTCGTTTTGTTAGTGACAGGCACTTTGGTGTTGGTGGTGATGGGCTTATTTTGATTGGGGAGAGTGATGTTGCTGATTTTAAAATGAGGATTTTTAACAGTGATGGTTCTGAGGCTGAGATGTGTGGTAATGGGATTAGGTGTGTTGGTAAGTTTGTTTATGATAAGGGGCTTACTGATAAAAGAGAAATTTCTGTTGAGACTTTGGCTGGGATAAAGAAGATTTGGTTAAATGTTGAGGATAAGGAAGTTAAGAGTGTTAGAGTTGATATGGGTGAGCCTGTTTTGGAGTGTGCCAAAATTCCGGTGAATTCAGAGGATAGGGTTATAGATATTAAGGCAGATGATAGGGAGTTTTGTGTTAGTTGTGTCTCTATGGGAAATCCTCATGGAGTGACAGTAGTTGAAGATTTGGAGAATTTTAACATTGAAAAATATGGGCCTATTTTAGAATGTGATAAGCATTTTCCTAATAGAGCTAATATTGAGTTTGTAAGTATTTTAGACAGAAAAAATATTAAAATGCGAGTTTGGGAGAGAGGCTCTAGTGAGACTTTGGCTTGTGGAACTGGGGCTTGTGCTACAATGGTGGCATGCAATTTGAATGGATTGGTTGAGAATAAAGTAAATGTTCATTTACTTGGTGGGACTTTGGAAATTGAATGGAATAAGGAGAATAACCATGTATATATGACAGGGTCAGCTAAAACAGTATTTGAGGGGGAATTAGATTATGATAACAATTAATGAAAATTTTTTGAAATTACAAGATAGCTATTTGTTTGTCACAATAGCACAAAAAGTTAAAGACTATCAGGCAAAACATCCTGAAAAAGAAATTATTAAACTTGGAATTGGAGATGTAACAAGGCCGATTCCAAAAAAGGTTGCAGAAGCCATGAAAAATGCAGTAGATGAAATGCTTGATACAAAAACATTTAGGGGATATGGACCAGAGGTTGGATATGATTTTTTGAAAGAAAAAATTATAGAGAATGATTATAAAAAAAGAGGAATAAATTTTGAAAATTATGAGGTTTTTGTTTCTGATGGAATAGGTACAGACATAGGAAATGTTGTAGATGTTTTTGATGTTCAAAATACAGTTGCAATTACAGACCCAGTGTATCCAGCATATTTAGACACAAATGTTATGTCTGGAAGAAGTGGAATATTTGAAAACGAAAAATATGAAGGAATAATTTATGTTCCAGTATCTTCTGAAAATAATTTTATACCTGAATTACCTGAAAAATCAGTAGATATGATATATCTATGCTTTCCTAACAATCCAACAGGAACAGTAATTTCAAAAGAAGAACTAAAAAAATGGGTTGATTATGCAAGAAAAAATAAATCTGTTATTTTATATGATGCTGCTTATGAGGCTTATATTCAAGATGAAAAAATTCCACACAGTATATATGAAATAGAAGGTGCAAAAGAAGTTGCAATAGAGTTTAAGAGCTATTCAAAATCAGCAGGATTTACTGGAATAAGATGTGGTTATACAGTTGTTCCAAAAGAACTTATGGGATATACAAAAACAGGTGAAAAGGTAGCAATAAACAAGCTATGGAATAGAAGACAAAGTACAAAATCAAATGGAGTATCTTACATAACACAAAGAGGTGCAGAAGCAGTTTACACAAAAGAGGCACAGGAAGAAATTGCAGAAAACGTAGCATATTATATGGAAAATTGCAAAACAATAAAACAAGGATTAGATGATATTGGATTTGAAACTTATGGAGGAGAAAATGCTCCTTATGTATGGCTTAAAATTCCAGAAGAAAAAAAATCTTGGGAGTTTTTTGATGAGCTTCTTGAAAATGTTGGGGTAGTAGGGACTCCTGGAGTTGGCTTTGGACCAAGCGGAGAAGGATATTTTAGATTAACAGGATTTGGAACAAAAGAAAATACTCAAAAAGCAGTTCAAAGAATTAAAAAATATTATGAAAACATTTAGATTTTCCTTTATATCAATTAGATTTTGTGATATAATTAATAGTGGCGTATAAAAATTTAATCAAAAATTTGAAAGAGGAGGGGTTACAATGCTTAAAATTTATAATACAAATTTAAGAACTAATAAGTTAGAAGAAGTTGAAGAAATTAAAAAAGGAGTTTGGATAAACTTAGTGAACCCGTCCGAGTCGGAAATAAAGAGAGTATGTACAGAGGTTAATATTGAAGAAGACTTTATTAGATACCCTTTGGACTATGAGGAGCAAGCCAGAATAGATACAGAGGATGATAGAATATTATTTGTTATAGATGTACCAATTATTGAAGATATACAAGATGATACAACATATACTACAATGCCACTTGGTGTAGTAATTGTAAGAGATGACTTTTTTATAACAGTTTCTCTAAAGAAAAATAAAATAATTGATGCTTTTGAAAAGGGAAAAATAAAAAGTTTTTATACATATAAGAAAACAAGATTTTTATTGCAGATATTATACTTAAACTCTGCATGTTACTTAGATAATCTAAAAAAAATTAATAAAGAACAAGAGGCAACTGTATTTTTACTACAACAAAGTATGAAAAATAGAGATTTAATACAATTATTAAACTTACAAAACAGCTTGATATATATTACAACTTCATTAAAATCAAATGAAATTGTAATGGAGAAAACTTTAAGAGGAAAAGTTTTAAAAATGTATGAAGAGGATGAAGATATACTTGAAGATGCCATTATAGAAAACAGGCAGGCTATAGAAATGAGTAAAACATATAGTGATATTTTAACAAGTACAATGGATGCGTATTCATCAATAATTTCAAATAACTTAAATGGTGTTATGAAATTTCTTACATCACTTACAATACTAATATCAGTACCAACATTGATAGCAAGTATATGGGGAATGAATGTTGAATTGCCATTTGAAAAAACACCTTATGGATTTGTAATATTATTGTTAATTTCACTGCTTGTTGCAGTAGGAGCTTATGTATGGCTTAAAAGAAAAGACATGATTTAAGGAGAGAAAAAATGATTAATGCAATAGGTGTAACCGTTAGATTTGGAAAAAGAGTTTTGTTTGAAGATGTAAATATTAAATTCACTAAAGGAAATTGCTATGGATTAATAGGAGCAAATGGTGCAGGAAAATCCACATTCTTAAAAGTTCTATCTGGTGAGTTAGAACCAAGTAAGGGTGAGATTGCTGTTGAGAAAGGGGCTAGGTTGTCTGTTTTGAAGCAGGATCACTTTGCTTATGAGGATTATACTGTTTTGGAAACTGTTATAATGGGGAACAAAAAATTGTATGATATTATGAAGGAAAAGGAAGCTTTGTATGCTAAGCCAGATTTTAATGAACAGGATGGCTTAAGGGCTGCAAAATTAGAAGAACAGTTTGGTAATATGGATGGCTGGAATGCTGAGTCTGATAGTGCAATTTTATTAAATAATTTGGGAATTCCTGCTGTAAACCATTATAAATTAATGAAAGAATTAGAGCCAAAAGATAAGGTTAAAGTTCTTTTAGCACAAAGTTTATTTGGAAATCCTGATGTATTATTGCTAGATGAGCCTACAAACGACTTGGATTTAAAAAGTATAGAATGGTTACAGGAATTTTTAATTAATTTTGAAAATACAGTAATTGTAGTATCACATGATAGATATTTTTTAAACAAAGTTTGTACACATATTGCAGATGTTGACTTTGGAAAAATAAAAATATATCCAGGAAACTATGATTTCTGGTATGAATCAAGTCAGCTTGCTTTAAAACAGGCAAAAGAACAAAATAAGAAAAAAGAAGAAAAGATTAAGGAATTGCAAGAATTTATTGCAAGATTTAGCGCAAATGCTTCAAAATCAAAACAAGCCACCTCAAGAAAAAAATCATTGGAGAAAATAGAATTAGAGGAAATAAAAGCTTCAAACAGAAAATATCCATACATAGATTTTAAACCAGAAAGATTACCAGGAAATGAGATTTTGAAAGTTAAAAACATTTCAAAAACAATTAATGGAGAAAAAATATTAGATAATATTTCATTTAATGTAAGACCAGGGAATAAAATTGCTATAGTATCTGATAATGAATTAAGAACAACAGTATTATTCCAAATTATTTCAGGCGAACTTGAACCAGATGAAGGAGAAATAGAATGGGGCCAAACTATAACAAACGCATATTTTCCGAAAGATAATGGATATTTATTTGAGAATAAAGAAACATTAGTAGATTGGCTAAGAAAGTATTCAAAAGATCCCGATGAAACATATATTAGAGGATTTTTAGGAAGAATGCTTTTCTCAGGTGATGAAGCTCTAAAAACAGTAGATGTTTTGTCTGGTGGAGAAAAAGTAAGATGCGTTCTTGCAAAAATAATGCTATCAGGTGCAAATTTATTAATGTTTGATGAACCAACAAACCACTTAGATATGGAAGCAATAACAGCATTAAATGAAGGACTAAAAAAATTCCAAGGAAATTTAATTTTTACTTCACACGATCACCAATTAACACAAACAGTTGCAAATAGAATAATTGAACTTGGACCAGATAAAAAATTTGATAAAGACATGACTTATGATGAATATTTAGAAAAAAGAAGCGCCATCCAATAGGATAGCGCTTTTCCCTTATTCGTGATGGGTCATAATTCCACAACCAAGTTTTCTAATGTAGGGTTTGAACAGGCTAGGAATATCGGCTTCGGTAATTTCGATTTTGCCACCGCAGATGGGACATTCGATGTAGTACTGATCCTCACTGTTGCAGAGAACGCAATGGATATCAGAAGGGCGATCTGCTCTAAGCAGGACTTTGCAATTAGGGCATGTTACCGATACTTTAGGTCCAGAATGAATTGTCATAACAATCTCCACCCATTTAAGGGAGTAATAAAGTATTTAGCCAAAGGCTAAACCTATATCAATTTTAACATAATTAACATAAAAATGCAAATTCATCAAATTTTGTAGAAAAATAAAAAAAATTTAAGAAATGCCTTGACTATTTTTTTAGTATTTGATATTATGAGAACATAAAAGATGGGGGTGATATAATTGAAAAAAACACTTAAAATAATAGCATTAATTGCAATAATGTTAGTAGCAGTATTAGCACTAACAGGCTGTGGAAACAAATTAGTAGCAACAAAAGATGTTGAAGGAACATCATCAGAACCAAAACATTCAGAAAAAATTGAAATATCTTTTAAAAAAGACAAAGTTAACAAAGTGAAAATGATATACACTTTTGATAACAAAGATGATGCTAAGAAATTTGTTGATAGCTATAATGCATTAATAGCTTTAGCAAGTGCTTTTACATCAGGAGATGAAAAAATTTCTTTACCAACAATAGAACAAAAAGGCAAAAAAACAACAATTGAAATGGATGCTAAAATGTATGCTGAAATGAGTGGAGAAACAGAAGCTGGCATGACAAAAGAAGAAGTAAAAGCAAGCTTAGAAAAACAAGGATACAAAGTAAAATAAAATACTTATAAAAAAAATCGGAGAAATCCGATTTTTTTGTTTTTCCTCTTTGTATTTTCTTATCAAAACATTTACTTAAAAGAATTGTTAGAAATTTATCACAAAATAATCATAAATTTGCCCAAATTTCTTAAAAACCCTTGACAAATGGCTAAAAATGGTGTAAAGTAGAATAGCATTACAATTTTAGAAGGTGAAATAGTTATGGATAGGAAAGTTGAAATTAGTATGCTTTGCGAAATTTATGGGAAGCTTTTGACTGAGAAACAATTGAATATTTTGGATAACTATTATAACCTAGACTTGTCTCTTTCAGAAATTGCAGAAAATGAGGGCATTACAAGGCAGGCTGTGAGGGATATAATAAAAAAGGGGGAAAATAAACTTTTCGAATTTGAAGAAAAGCTAGGAATTATGAAAAAAAATATGAAGCAAGAAGAAAAAATAGCAAGTATTTTATCTGAGCTAACTAAAATTCAAACAAAGTTTACAGATGAACAAATAGCAGAAATACTAGAACATATCAAAACTGAATTAAATTGTGTTGTGTAAGGAGGAAAACAATATGGCTTTTGAGGGTTTATCTACAAGATTACAAGCTATAACAAGAAAACTTCGGAGGAAAAGCAAGAATTACTGAAAATGATTTAAAAGAGGTAATGCGAGAGGTAAAACTAGCTTTACTTGAAGCTGATGTTAACTATAAGATTGTAAAGGAATTCATAAACGATGTAGAACAAAAAGCCTTAGGCCAAGATGTATTAAAATCCTTAACACCAGGACAACAAGTTGTAAAAATTGTAAGGGATGAAATGACAGAGCTTTTAGGAGGTGTAACAAGCAAAATAAACTTTACACCTAATCCACCTACAATAATAATGTTAGTAGGTCTTCAAGGTTCTGGTAAAACTACCACTTGTGGTAAACTTGCAAATCTTTTAAGAAAGCAAGGAAAGAAACCATTATTAGTTGCATGCGATGTATATAGACCAGCAGCTATAAAACAATTACAAGTAGTAGGAAAACAATTAAACATTCCAGTATATGCTAATGAAAACTCAAAAGATGTAGTGCGAATAGCAAAACAGGCAATATCTGAAGCGTATTCAAAACTAAATGATGTAATTATATTAGATACTGCAGGAAGACTTCATATTGATGAAGAATTAATGCAAGAACTAAAAAATGTAAAAGCAAATGTAAAACCACACGAAATACTTTTAGTAGTAGATTCAATGACAGGTCAAGATGCCGTAAATGTAGCACAAACTTTTAATGAAAACCTAGGAATTGATGGAGTAATTTTAACAAAACTAGATGGCGATACTCGTGGTGGTGCTGCACTTTCTGTTAAAAAAGTAACAGGAAGGCCAATAAAATTTGCTGCAAACCGGAGAAAAATTAAGTGATATTGAAGAATTTCACCCAGACAGAATGACATCAAGAATATTAGGAATGGGAGATATGCTTTCAATAATAGAAAAAGCTGAAGAAGCTTTTGATGAAGAAGAAGCTTTAAAACTAGAAAAGAAACTAAAAAAACAAGAATTTGACTTAGATGATTATTTAACACAACTAAGACAAATGAAAAAAATGGGTTCATTCTCATCAATACTTAAAATGATACCTGGTATGAACAAATTTGGAGATATTAAAGTTGATGATAAAGAATTTGTAAAAATAGAAGCAATTATTTGCTCAATGACATCAAAAGAAAAGAAAAACACAAGACTCCTAAATGCAAGTAGAAGACAAAGAATTGCAAAAGGAAGTGGCACAACAGTTCAAGACATAAACAAATTCATAAATTCTTATGAAACAACTCAAAAGCTTATGAAAAAAGTTCAAAACAGCAAGGGTGGCATGAAAAATGCTTTGAAAGGCTTAGATATAAATAGCCTAAAGAATAGTTTAAAGTAGTTATTAATTTTTTAAATTTATATAAATAAAAAAGGGAGGATTTTAAAATGGTAAAAATAAGATTACAAAGAGTAGGAAAGAAAAAAGCACCATTCTATCACATAGTTGTTGCTGATTCAAAGTCTCCAAGAGATGGTAAAATAATTGAACAAATTGGAACATACAATCCAATGACAGAACCATCAGAAGTAGTTTTCGACAAAGAAAAAGTTGAACAATGGATTAAAAACGGAGCAAAACCAACAGATACTGTAAAAAGATTAATTGAAACAAAATAATTTGTTTTATGGAGGCCAAAAATGAAAAATACACTTGAAACAATAGTAAAAAGTTTAGTAGAATTCCCAGAACAAGTTTCTATAAACGAAATTTCAGGCGAAAAATCAGTAGTTTATGAAGTAAAAGTTGCTGATAGCGATATGGGAAAAGTTATTGGTAGAGAAGGCAAAATAGCTGCTGCAATTAGAACAGTTATGAAAGCTTTAGCTAGCAAAGAACAGAAAAAAGTTAATGTAGAATTTATAGGATAGGTATTTGAATGGAAGAATATTTAGAAATTGGTCAAATTGTGAATACAAATGGACTAAAAGGATTTTTAAAAGTAAAACCATTAACAGATGATATTACTAGATTTGAAGATTTAGAAACAGTATATATTCAAAAGCATAAAGACCTTGTAGAATTTAAAGTTCAAGATGTAAAATATATCAAAAACATGGTATTATTAAAACTTGAAGGAATAGATAATATAGGTGAAGCTGAAAAATATAAAAACTTCTATATCAAAATCAATAGAAAAGATGCAGTAGAGCTTGAAGAAAATTCATACTTTATTGTAGATATCATAGGTTCAGAGGTTTATACAGAAGAAAATGAACTTTTAGGAAAAGTTGTAGATGTGTTCCAAACCGGAAGTAATGATGTGTACTCTATTAAAAATCAAGAAGGAAAAGAAATTTTACTTCCAGCAATATCAGATGTTATAAAAAATGTTGATATTGAAAATAAAAAAATAGTAGTACATTTAATGGAAGGTTTAATATGAGAATTGATGTATTAACTTTGTTTCCAGAAAGCTTTGAACCATTAAAACAAAGCATTATTGGAAGAGCCGTAGAAAAGAATATAATAAATATTAACTTAATAAATATTAGAGACTTTTCAAAAGATAAACACAAAAAAGTTGATGACACACCTTATGGTGGAGGAGCCGGAATGGTAATAAGACCAGATGTTGTGTATGATGCTTATAAGAGTGTTTCAGAACCGCAAGCAAAGCCAATATATATGTCACCTCAAGGAAAGACATTAAATCAAAAAATTGTACAAGATTTAAGTAAAGAAGAACACTTAATATTAATATGTGGACACTATGAAGGAATAGACCAAAGAGTAATTGATGAAATTGCGCCAATGGAAATTTCAATCGGAGACTATGTTTTAACCGGTGGAGAACTTCCAGCAATGGTTTTAATAGATAGTGTTTCAAGATATGTTGAAGGTGTTTTAAGCAGTGAATCAACTAAAGAAGAATCATTTGCCAACAATTTACTTGAATATCCACAATATACAAGACCAGAAGTATTCTTAGGAAGAGAAGTACCAGAAATTCTAAAATCTCGGAAATCATAAAAAAATTGATGAATGGAGATTAAACAAATCGTTAGAAATAACAAAACAAAAAAGACCAGATTTAATAAATAAATAAGAAAGGAGGATATCTAATGGATATCATAAAATCAATTGAACATGAACAAATGAAAAATAAAATACCAGATTTAAGAGTTGGTAATACAGTTAAAGTTCATGTAAGAGTAAAAGAAGGAAACAGAGAAAGAATCCAAGTTTTCGAAGGAACAATAATAAAAGTACAAGGTGGAGGAGTTAACAAAACATTTACAGTAAGAAGAATAGCTTCAGGAGTAGGTGTTGAAAAAACATTCTTAGTTCATTCACCAGCAGTAGAAAAAGTAGAAGTAACAAGAGTTGGTAAAGCAAGAAGAGCAAAATTATTCTACTTAAGAGATAGACTAGGAAAATCTGCTAAGACTAAAGAAAAAGTTGGAGCAAGAATTGAAACAAACGAAATCGTTGTTAAAGAAGAAGCTGTAGAAGCAGCTCCAGAAGAAGCCCCAGCAGTTGAAACAGAAAATCCAGTTGTAGAAGAAACAGTAGATACTGTAACAGAAGAAGCTACAACAGAAGTTAAAGAATAATAATATTTAAAAAACAAATTGCAAAACAAGCAATTTGTTTTTTTATGCCTAACCCTTACAAGAGTAGCATTACAAAAAAATAGACATAAAAACATTACAAAAATATTACAAAAATATTACAAAAATATTACAAATACTCTTGACTTTTTTCGAAAAACATAATATTATTATAGCGGTAATTTTATAAAAGATGGAGGAAAAATTTTGGCTATCGGGGATATAATTGTAGGTATAGATATTGGAACCTCCAAAGTATCTAGTGTTATTGCAGAAATTAATAATTTTAATCAATTAGAAATTCTTGCAACAGCAGAATGTAAATGCTTTGGAATGAAAAAATCTAAAATTACAGATGAAGATGAAATTGCCTCTGCAATAGCAAAAACAATTTCAGAAGTTGAAAATCAAGGTAATATAAAAATAAATTCCGCCTATGTAACTATACCAGGCAAATATGTACAAATAGTACAAAATAGTATAGTTAAGGAAGCTAAAGATAGGTTTTCAGGAATAACTTCTAAAGATGTGAATTCAGCAATGGTGCAACTACGAGATATAGACCTTCCAGAAGATAAAGTGGTAATTGATATAATAAAAAATCAATTTTCATTAGATAGTGGAAGAGTAGTGGATGACCCAGTTGGTGCTTTAAGTTCAACAGTCACAGTTACAGGACAAGTAGTACTTGCTGATAGAAACTATGTAAGACAATTAAACAGCATATTTAAAAAAGCAAATATTGAAATAGATGGTATTATACCAAATGTTTTAGCACAAAGGTCATTAATACTTGATACAAATGAATTGGCAGATAATGTAATGATTTTAGATATTGGTGCAGGTAATACAGATATAGGTGTATTTAATGGAAATACATTTTTATATACTAACACTATTCCACTTGGAGGAGATAATATTACTAGTGACATTGCACAAGTTTTTTACATATCAGATGAAGAAGCGGACAGGCTAAAAAAACAATATGCTCTTGCATTAAAATCATTCATAGATAATGACACAGACATTATGCTAACAACATATAAAGGTGATGAACGCAATAAAACAATAAAAAGTTCAGAACTTATAGAAGTAATAGAGGCTAGAATAGAAGAGATATTTTCACTTGTAAATAAACAAATAACATCACTTGGGTTAAAAACAAATATTAATAATGTAATTTTAACAGGACAAGGAATTACATGTATTAGTAAAAGTGATGTCGCAGGTAAAATAGTACTAAACATTCCAGTAAAAATTGCTACAGGAAGAATGATAAGTACAGTAAAACCAGCATATAGATCAAGTTATGCATTAGTAAACTATGTAGCAAATAGGCCATACGCAAAAAATGTAGCTAGTAAAATAGATGTAAAATCAAATGAAAGCTTTATTAAAACAATACTTGAAAGAATTAAAGAATTTTTTTACACTTAGTTTTTAATATTAAAATTTATAGATAAAAGGGAGGAATTTGCATTATGATGGAATCAGAATATGATGATAACAATAACAATTACATGATGGATGGAACAGCATTAATTAAAGTAATAGGAGTTGGTGGAGCAGGAAACAACGCTATTAATAGGATGATAGAATCAGGAATTAAAGGTGTAGAATTTATCGCTGTAAATACAGATAGACAAGCTCTTCAAATATCAAAGGCAAATACACGCATACAAATAGGAGAAAAATTAACAAGAGGTCTAGGAGCAGGAGCAAATCCAGATATAGGCTCACAGGCAGCAGAAGAAAGCAAATCAGAGATTGCTGAGGTCCTTCGTGGTGCAGATATGGTATTTGTTACAGCAGGTATGGGTGGAGGCACAGGAACAGGTGCAGCACCAATAGTTGCAGCAACAGCTAAAGAGTTAGGAATTTTAACAATAGGTGTTGTTACAAAACCATTTACTTTTGAAGGTAAGAAAAGACTTACTCAAGCTGAAAAGGGAATAGAAAACTTAAAAGGTAAAGTAGATACTTTAGTTGTAATTCCAAATGATAAATTATTACAAATAATTGATAGAAAAACATCAATAGTAGAAGCTTTCAAAATGGCTGACGACATCCTAAGACAAGGTGTTCAAGGTATATCAGATTTAATTTCTGTACCAGGATTAATAAACTTAGACTTTGCTGATGTTAAAACAATAATGCTTAATACTGGTATGGCACATATGGGTATTGGTAGAGCAAGTGGAGAAAATAGAGCAGAAGATG
>USHY01000035.1 GCA_900554635.1 uncultured Clostridium sp.
TCATTTCTGTTGTAAGTACTGCAAGTTCTAGTGTATTTAATGCTGTTCTTACATCACCACCTGATAATTTTGCAATAGCTTCCAATGTGCTATCTTCAACATCTATTTTGTAATTTCCAAGTCCCTCTTTATTTGCTAAAGCATTTTTTAAAATTTTAAAAATATCTGTATATGTTAATGGGTTTAGCTTTACAACCATTGACCTTGAAATTAAAGCCTTATTTACTGAAAAATATGGATTTTCTGTTGTTGCACCAATTAAAATTATAGTTCCATTTTCTACAAATGGAAGTAAAGCATCTTGCTGTAGTTTATTGAATCTGTGTATCTCATCAATAAATAAAATACACTTTCCTGATGGGTTAAATAAACTATTTTTAGACTCCTCAACTGCTTGTTTTATATCTGCAACCCCTGCTGTTACCGCATTTAATTGAATAAACTTGTATTTAGTAGTATTACTAATTACTTTTGCAATAGATGTTTTACCACATCCGTGTTGGTCCCCATAAAATAACACTTGTCAATCTATCTGCTTTTATTGTTCTATATAAAATTTTGTCTTTTCCTAAAACCTCTTCTTGTCCAACAAATTCCTCAAGTTTTGTTGGGCGAACTCTATGTGCTAAAGGCTCCATATACTTTTCACCTAACCTTTTCTAAACTTATAGTATTTTCACTTCTTATTACTTTATATAAAGTATCATTTTTAACTTTTTGTTCCTCAAAAATTGTTTTTACTGCTTCTTTTGTATCTTCTTTCATTCTATATATGAAAATATAATCATAATTTTCTGCAACTTTTTCTAGTTCTTCAATTTTTGAAAAGTTTCCAACTATGGCTTTATCAATAGTTATAGGCATTGTTACATAGTTATTTAATGCTGTTTGGTATTCTATATTTGCTTTTGGTCCCATAATATAAAGCACTGTATCTTCTTTATTTATTTTACTTGTATATTTTCTAAATTTTGTATAAATATCTCTATTTATTTTTGATGTAGTTTTATAATTTTTAGCATAAATATATTTTTCTGTTATGTTCGATAGTGGCATTAAGATAATTATTATAGTTATAGTTAGCAAAAATGCTTTTCCAAAGTGCTTTTCTTCCTTTCCAGATAAAACAAACATTTGAAAAATGGCATATGCTAAAAGTATAGTGCATGAATATCTTTCAAAGCATGTAAGCTGGCTTGCCTCCATTGGTATAAAAATTGTTGCATATGTGATTAATAGCATAATTAAATAAATAGGTATGCTACACATCATTGCCCATGAATAATATGTGAAACTTTTGTCTTTCATTATATATACTGTATATGCTTGAATACACGCAAATACTGTAATTGTCATTAACACGGTAAGCTTTCTTTCTGTAATAGTTTGATTAAAAAGAATTGACATGCCAAAACTTTTTGCCACTTGTTTTTGTTCCTCTGGCTTTAAATTTTCGGCTTTAATGTATTGCTCAAAATCCCATCTTTTTTTAGCAGTATTTACCTTAACATACCAAATAGAAATTAAAATTGCAGCTATAATTGTTATAATAGCAAACATTCTTAATTCTCTTTTTAGAATTTTCTTGTTTCTTTTATTATTCAAAATTGTTCTAATTAAAATAATAATAAGTGCTAAAACTGCGAGTCCAATTCCTGAAGTTTTAGTTAAAGCTAGCATTATTATACCTGTACAAATTTGCACATATTTAAAAGTAACATCTTTTTCATCATAAGCAACATATATAGTATAAGCAAACATAACACCAAGTATTGCATCTACTAAAATATCTAAATAAAAATTTTCATAAAAGAACAATGGAACAAAAACCATTAATGGAAGGATAATAAAAGTTTTTTTAATGCTTTTATTCCATCTAATATTTTTAGTTATTGGTATGATTATTGAAAAATACAATATATTCTGTGCCATAAGGATAATATCTTCACTATATACTTTATTTATATCAAGAAATAAATATTGAAAAACAGCTGTAAATGGTGGATATTCATTAAAAGCAACAATACTTTCACTATTTGTACCATAAGAATTGTACATAAACATATTCTTAATAATCACAGCCCAATGGTTAAATTCATCATAGTCCTGTAAAATTCTATCTTTGTTTATAAATATACTTAAAGCAAATAAACCTATATATATCACAAGTCCTGGAGTTAAAATATACCCTCTTAGTTCTTTAAGTTTATTTTTTTTATCAAATTTGAGAACTGTCATCCCCAAAAAAGCTAATCCCACAGCAGTCAAAATCAGCACAACTTCAACACCAAGTCTCAAGTTATCAAGCAAGCCAAACACATAAATAATCAAAATCACCACAAGAACAGCAACAGGAATCACCTGCTCAATTCTCTTCTTCAAAACAACTGATAAACTTGCAGAAAAACTTAAAATAATTGCAAAAATCAATAAAAATCCCATAAAACTCTCCTTTGTTTGTATTATTCTATAATAAAAAATTAGGTTTTGCAAGAGGGAATTTGAAATATTTTTTCACATTAAATCTTTTCATCAATGAAAAAAGAAGGATTGCTCCTTCTTCATAAACTATTTTCCCAAAATTCCCAAAGCTTTTCTTATTATTTCTTCCACTCCTAAATTTTGTATATCTATTTTTTCCAATGCCTTGTCTATTTCTTTTCTTGTGTAGCCAAGTACTTGCAGTGCTGTTATGGCTTCGGTGTCTGTTTCTTCTTTTTGGATGGCCTGGGTAACTTTTTCGTTTTTGGTTATGGCTTGTTCTGTTTTTAGTTTGTCTTTTAGTTCTAATATTATTCTTGCTGCTGTTTTGTTGCCTATTCCTGGGATTTTTACTATTTTTGATACATCATTTGAAATTACGGCTAGGGCAAAGCTTGATGGTGTTATGCTGGAAAGTATTTGTATTGCTGATTTTGCTCCTATTCCACTAACTTGCAAAAGTAGTTCGAACATTCTAAGTTCTTCATTGCTTAAAAATCCATATAGACTTATATTGTCTTCTCTTACATAATAATATGTATGTATTTTCTGTTTTTCTCCTACATCTGGTAGTTTATCTATTGCAGATGGGGACATAAATATTTTATATCCCACTCCACCTGCATCTATTACTACATAATTATTTGCTTTATCTGCTAATATTCCATTTATATATGCAAACATATTTCCTCCTTACTCTACTGTTACTGATTTTGCAAGATTTCTTGGTTTATCTACATCTAGTCCTTTTTCTTTTGAAATGTAGTATGCAAGCAATTGTAATGGTATTATTGATAATATTGGTGATATTTCTGTACATATTTCTGGTATTTTTATTACTGTTTCAAATCCCTTGTTTTCTACATCTTGGTTTGTTATTACTATAATTTTAGCACCTCTTGTTATTACTTCTTGAACATTACTTATTGATTTTTCAAGTAATGCTTTATCTGTCATTGTAGCAACTACTGTTACTCCTGTATCAATTAAAGCTATTGGTCCATGTTTTAGTTCACCTGAAGCATATCCTTCTGAGTGAATATATGATATTTCTTTTAATTTTAATGAGCCCTCTAAACTTACAGCATAGTCAACTCCTCTTCCTAAGAAGAACATATCTTTTTCTTTATATATTTTGTGGGCAATTTTCTTAACTGCAGATGCATTTTTCAAAACTTCATCTACTTTTGTTGGTAATTTTAACAAATCCTGTTTTAATGTTTCAATTTTGCTTTTATCTGCTTTTTCTAATACTTCTGCACAATATATAGCAATTAAAGTTAGTATCGTTACTTGGGATGTATATGCTTTTGTTGATGCAACTGCGATTTCCGGTCCTGCATGAGTATATATTGAATAATCTGCTTCTCTTGTTATTGAGCTTCCTATAACATTTGTTACTGCTATTGTTTTTGCTCCCTTTTCCTTTGCAAGTTTTAGAGCTGCAATTGTATCTGCTGTTTCTCCTGATTGACTTATATATATAGTAAGTGTTTTATCATCTACTAATGGGTCTCTATATCTAAATTCTGATGCAATATCTACTTCTGTTGGAATTTTACATAACTTTTCAAATAGATTTTTTGAAACTATTCCTGCATGCATTGCTGTACCGCAAGCTACTATGTAAATTTTGTTTATGCCACTTAAATATTCTTTTGTGAACATAAGCTCATCAAAGCTAACTTTTGAACTATTTAATCTAGTTCCTATTGTTTCTCTTATTGCTTTTGGCTGTTCATATATTTCTTTTAGCATAAAGTGTTCATATCCGCCTTTTTCAGCCCCATGGCTATCCCATTCTATTGACTTTGTTTCCTTTTTGATTTCTTGTAAATCTGTATTATAAAACTTAACATCATTTTTACTCAAATATGCTATATCAAAATCATTTAGGAAATAGAAATCCTTTGTATATGAAAGAATAGCTGGAATGTCTGATGCTATATAGTTCTCTCCATGTCCTTTTCCTATAACTAATGGGCTATCTTTTCTTACAACTATCATATTTTCAGGCATCTTGTTTGAAATTATTTCTAAAGCAAAACTTCCCTTTAAATCCATAATTGTATTTCTTACTGCTCTTAAAAATTTTAATTCATCATTATTCTCATCTTGTTTATAATAATAATTAATTAAATTAGGTATAATTTCTGTATCTGTTTGTGATATAAAGTGATATCCTTTTGAAATTAAATTATTTTTTAATTCATTATAATTTTCTATAATACCATTATGTACAACAGCAAACATTTCATCATTATCAAGATGTGGATGTGAATTTTCTTTTGCTGGTTTTCCATGTGTTGCCCATCTTGTATGTGCTATTCCTACTGTTCCCTTTAAATCATTAATTCCTGGTAAATTTTCTAGGTTGCTTACTCTACCTTTATCTTTTTTAACCTCAATTTTATCATTTTCAATAACTGCAATTCCTGCTGAATCGTATCCCCTGTACTCAAGTCTTGTTAATCCTTGTATTAAAATTGGTGTAGCTTTTTTATTTCCTATATATCCTATTATTCCACACATTGATTTTCCCCCTTATTGGTTTATCTTATTTACATTATATTGTAAATATGGAGTATTATATTATATTATTTTGAAAAATTCAAGTATTAATCAATAAATATTTTCGTATTATGTAGACCTCGTTCATAAAAATAAAAGAAGCCTTAGCTTCTTTTACTTTAAAATTAATTTAGGATCTATATTTTCATTATCTTTTAACATTTCAAAGTGCAAATGTGGTTCATCTGCAATTTCAAATACTGCGGAATTTCCTACTGTTCCTAAGGTTTGTCCTTTTGAAACCTGTTCTCCTTCTGATACAAATTCTGCTGTTAGCAAGTTAGAATAAATTGTTGTATATCCATCTCTGTGTTCTACTATTACACTTAACCCATATCTTGGATCATTCTTTATAGAAGTAATTTTTCCTTCTTCTGATGCTTTTACAACTGTTGTTCTTGGAGCCTTAATATCTATTCCTTTGTGTATTACCCATTCTTGTAAAGTTTCTGAGTAAATTAAATTATCTATTGAATATGGTTTTGTAATTTCACCTTCTACAGGATAGGCAAATTCTAGTGGTTTTACTATAGGCTCTGGAATAGTACTTTGTTCTTGTGTTTCAGTATTTTCCGTATCAACTGCTGTTTGAATCTCTTCGTTTTTTTTTGCATTTTCATTCAAATTTTCCTCTATTTCATTTTTGGTTTCTTCCATAATTTGATTTATTGTTTTGCTAATTTCTGAACTAGCATCTTCTATAGATTCGCTATTTGGCACTAAATCTGCCATTTTTTCTGCTGCAAGTAAGCTTTGCTTTGCTGATTCTCTTAGTTTTCTATTATATGCTGTAAATACTAAAATACATATTATTGCAAGTATTAACAATGTTCCTCCATATGCAATTATTATCTTTTTTAAACCATTATTTATTCTTTTCTTCATATTCAGTTCCTCCTCTTAAATTTTCTTTAGTTTAATTATGTACCTATTTTTTGGTTTTTATTCAAAGATTTTCTATTTTTACATCTGTGTAATAATGGTTTATAATTTGTTCATAATTTGCCCCTGTTTTGGCCATTGCATCTGCTCCTGTTTGGCTAAGTCCCACTCCGATGGCCATAACCAACAACATTAAATGTAATAGTTTCGCCAACATCTACATTGAACTTTGCGGATTTTAAGCCAAATATTGTTCTTGCTTCTACTCCGGATATATTTGTATCCCCAATTTTTATTGTTTTTACTCTTCCACTTTCTGTATATTCTGTTATTTGAATTGGTTGTTCTTCATTCCAATTTATCGTAATATTAGGATAGCTTTCCTTCATTTTTTGCAATAGTTCTTCTTTGCTTAGAGTTACTGATGACCTATATTGGGTGTACCCATCTTCTCCAGATGTTTCAACACTTTGCAGATATGGGTAATCTGTTCCTCCCCATACATTTGATACCGTTTCTGTTGTGCCACCACTATTAGAATGGAAAAAAGCATTTATTGGCTCTCCATTATATGTAATTATTTTACCTTTTGTTTCATTAACTGCTGTGGTAATTTTACTCCAATTATTTTCTCTATCAGCTTCATTCCATTTTTCAAATCTATCTTCCTTGGAAATCCAAGCTTGGCAGCATTTTGAATCATCACATATATTTGCATTATCATGCTTTCCTCCTTTGAACATTTTGTATGCTGTATAAGTTCTAGCAACAACAGCCTGGGCTTTTAGTGCCTCTAATTCGAAATTTGCAGGCATTTCTGCTGATACAACTCCAACTAAATATTCTTCCATCGACATTTCTTCAACTTCACCACTTTTTGAGTGTAATAATTTTACTTTTGCATATTTAGTCGTAACTTTTGGAGTTTCTGGTTCTGTTACCTCATTTTCACTTATATTAGTTAAACTTGCTGTTTCTCTTTTAGGAACTTTTGTAAATACTATTGGGATTAGGAAACATAAAAATATAAACCCCAGTATATAAAAAAATATATTCTTCACAATTACCTCCTAGGCTATTTTGCTTCTCATTTTCAATAATGTTTTTTTCTCAATTCTGGAAACTTGAACTTGGCTGATTTTCAGCCTTTGAGCCACTTCTGACTGTGTTTTTCCTTTATAGTATCTAAGTAAAATTATTTGTTTTTCATCTTCATTTAATTCTTCTATTAACTCCTGAACACATATCTTATTTATAGTTTTCTCTGTTTCATCTTTGTTAGTGCTTATTCGAGAAGCTTTTGTCTCTCCTCCTACTTCATCATATATTTCTTCATCTATCGATTCTGGTCTTCTAATAGCATCCATTGCAACTACTATATTTTCTTTTTCAATACCAAGTATTTTTGCTAATTCATTTATCTGCAGTTCTTTGCCTGTTTTATTTAAGTTTTCCCTTTGTAATTCTATTATTTTCATAGCTAATTCCTTAATACTTCTACTAACTTTTATTGGTCCATCATCTCTTATAAACCTTTTTATTTCACCTATAATATATGGAACAGCATATGTTGATAATTTAGCATTGTAGTTTGCATCAAAACGCTGTATTGCTTTAATTAAGCCTATACAACCTATCTGGTATAAATCTTCTGTTGAATGTCCTCGGCCTGAAAATCTTTTCACAATGCTCCAAACTAATCCTGAATTTTTTTCTACCAAATTAGTTAATGCTTCTTCAGATTTGTTCTGAGCCTTAATAATTTCTTCTGTTTCAACCTCGTACATATTTCCTCCGTTTTAGTTTTTAATTACCTTTTTCATAGTAATTTTTGTTCCAACTCCCACAACAGATTCTATTTTTAGTTCATCCATAAAGCTTTCCATTATGGTAAATCCCATTCCAGATCTTTCAAGCTCTGGTTTAGTTGTGTATAGTGGTTCTTTAGCTTTATCTATGTTTTCAATGCCCTTCCCGTTATCTGTTATTTCTATCGTTATTGAATTTTTATGTAAACAACATTCTATTTTTATTATTCCTGTTTCATTTTCATATCCATGAATTATGCTATTTGTAACAGCTTCAGATACAGCAGTTTTAATATCTGATATTTCTTCAATACTTGGATCAAGCTGTGAAGCAAAACTAGCCACCGTTATTCTTGCAAAAGCTTCATTACTTGATTTACTTATAAATTCCAACTTCATTTTATTATCATACACATTTTCCATTTTCTGTTCCTCCTTGTTTTTCAATTATTGGTATTATTTTAGTTATTCCTGCCATTTCAAAAACTTTTCTTACATTAGGCTTAGTATTTACCATACTCATAGTGCCTCCAAACATATTCATCATTTTATACCTACCTAAAACCATTCCTATTCCTGCACTATCCATAAAATTTACATTCTCAAAATCCATAACAAGAGTTTTTGGTATGTGTTTTTGTATCTCAAAATCTGCTCTTGTTCTAATCTTTTCTGATGTGTGATGGTCTAGTTCTTCTGTGATTTGTATTGTCAAAAGCTTGTCCTTTTCATTATATAAAACTTTCAATAAAACCCCTCCTACTTTATTGCTTAAATATTATATTCTATTTTTCTCTTTCTTTTCCTTCGATGAAAAATGGGAAGTTTTGGCGAAAAAAATAAGACCTATTTTTGGTCTTATTCTAAATATATTTCACACTCATTTAAGAAAAACTTATCTGTTTGCCCTGCTATGTAGTCTATTACTACTCTTCTGATGTCCTCACCTGGTTTTTCCATCATTTTATTTACAAAGTGATATAGAGTTTTTTCAGATGAAGTGATTGTTGATTTTTTTATTTCTTCCTTTGGATTGGTTTCTTTTAATTTTGCTAAATAAAAATAATATAAATCCACAAAGCATTTCTCTATTTTATCATAATTTGCATTTGCTTTTTCTGAATTATAGATTTTTTCATAGTTCCAGTTCTGTAGCTCCATTAAAGCATCAAATACATCTTTTGAAAAGCTTAAATATGGTTTGTCAAAACTGTTTATTATTACATCTTTTATTAGTGTATCTACTATTTTTGAATTATGGTCTCCAATAATTCTTCTTGGGAAATCTGGTATTTCTTCTCTTTTTACTACTCCTAGTGTTATTGCATCTTCTATATCTCTACCTATATAAGCAATTACATCTGATAATCTAACAACACTACCTTCCATGGTTATTGGAATTATTTTTCTGCTGTAGTCTTCTTCTGCAAAAGCTTTGTTTAAATCTTGTTTAAACTCTTCTTCTGTTTTATATTCATTATGTTCATATTTATTTTTTAGTATTTCTCCGTTATGTGCTAGTATTCCATCTAATGTTTGCATACTAATATTTAAACCCTCTATGTTTTCTAATATTCTTACTCCTTGTGCATTATGGCAAAAATATCCTATTTTTTCTTTCTTACAAATATCATTTAACAAGCTTTCACCTTTATGACCAAATGGAGTATGCCCTATATCATGGCCTAAAGCAATTGCTTCAATTAAATCTTCATTTAGTCTAAGGCTCCTTCCTATTGTTCTTGCAATTTTAGATACTAGCTGAACATGTAGTACCCTTCTTGTTATATGATCATTTTGTATAAATGAATAAACTTGTGTTTTATCTATGTACCTTGCATATCCAGATGAGTGGATTATTCTGTCTATATCTCTATAAAATATTGGTCGTATATCCTCTACATCTTCTTTAAGCCATATGCCTTGCTCTGATTTGCAGGCATATGGTGATAGGTCCTTTTCTTTTAATATCATATTGTGTTTTGCTTTTTCTAATATTTCATTCATAAATTTTCTATTCCGCCTTCTATATTATATAAATTTTTATAACCTTGTTTTTTCAATATTTGCATTGCTCTTTTGCTTCGTATTCCAGCACTACAGTAAACTATTATAATGCTATCCATTTTTAGTCTATTTTTTGCATTTCTTTCTAAGTCGAAAACTGGAATGTTAATACTTCCTGCAATGTGTCCCTCTTTATACTCTTGTTTGCTTCTTACATCTAAAAGTACTGTATTCTTATTTGTTTTGATAATTTCAAGCATTTCCTTTACTGTAATATTCTCTCTATGTCTATAAATTTTTCTAAATATCTTTTTTAACATTTTAATTCATCTCCTAAAAAAGCCCTAATAATAGTATATTAAGGACTTTTTTATTTTGTGAATTTAAAATCTTATGCTTTTTCTTCAAAATTTGCTGTTATTGCTAAAATACTTGCAACATATGTTCCAATGATTATTGAAAAAATTATTTTTGTTACAGGCATTTTGCTTATTGTTATAACAGAAATTGTAAACAATATTGCTCCTAACATTCCAAGTATTGATGTTGTTAGAACTTTTATTACTCCTTGTTTGTAATATCTTATTGCAAAATATATTATTATAATTAGTGTTGATATTCCAACATATGGAATGTATGCTTTTGCAGTGTCTAGTAATATATTTTTGGTATATCCATCTGCATAGTTAAATCCATTTTTCCCTAGCAAAAACATTCCTGCAATTATTATTATAACTACACATATTAATAGTATCTTTTTAGTGGTTTTCATTTTGACCTCCTCTTTTTAGGTTTTCATATATGAATTTTGTAAATATGAAATTATATACATATATTAGTAATATTCCCCAAAATAAAGTCATTCCAAAGCTATTAATTCCAGATGTTTGTGCAAATGTAAATGCTACAGCTATAACATAAAGTGGAAGAGAATTTAAGAAGAATTCTAGGTTTGCTTTTTTGTACATTCCTTCCTCATTTGTTTTTAAGTTTCTTAAAACTATATAAGTAAATACAAATTCTAATATCATAGCAATTATTATTCCACAAATTCCTTCAGTTGTTAATATTATATTTGTTAATCTTAGCACTAATAATAATGCTCCTAAATAGCCAACTTGGAAATATACTGATATAAATCCTTTTGCTTTATAATTTGCAATCAAGTATATATATCCAATTACAAAAACTATTCCGATTGCAACAGCATAAATTAATTCTTCTTGTTGTGTTATATTGCTTTCTATTGTTTCATTTGAATAATCATAAAGTAAATTAGGTGTTCCAGAATTTAACAGTACTGCTTCTTGTTGTGCTTGTTTTGCTGCTGTTTGAAGTTCAGCATTGTCATTTGATGTTCCAAATGTGAATAGAATTTTATTATCATAAACTATATTTGGTAATATAGTTTGTCCAAGGAAGTTATCATTTAAAATTACCCAAACATTTTTTGATGTTGTTACATTTTCCTTTTCTCCATCATCATTTACCTTTTCTTCTGTAGTTTCTACATATATTTTACTTAATTCTTCGAGTTTTTTTACTCCTTCTTCATTAAATGTCAATTGTAGAAACACTGCTGTTTGTAGGTCTCCTTGGCTATATACTACATCTGCTCTTTTTAAATAAGTACTGTCAAAAACATCTTCAAATGTCTCACCATCTAATAAAAGCATACTTCCTGTATTTTTTAGCATACTTTGTACACTATCTGCGCTTTCATTTTCAGGAATTGTTATTTTTATTTCTCCTGTTTCTTCATTTAAGTCAATTGTATATTCTGAAATATTGTTTCCTATAAGTCTTTTTTCTATTATCTGTTTTGTTTTAATATAGTTTTCTTTTGTCTTAATATCATCTGAATTGTATGGTGTTTCAACTATTTTATATCCATCTTCTTCTTTGTATTCAACTCCATCTTCTTGAGTTACAACATTTCCTTCTGAATCATACACTGTTTTTTGTGTACCTTGATTTACAGACATTTTAATTACTCTTTTTTTACCAAATTCCATACCTAGTTTTAGGTTTGGTAATAGGCTTACTTTTTCTCCATTTTCGTTTTTCTTATATACTCCAAAAAAAGATGCAAACATTAATAGTGCTGTTATTAAGATTATAATAACTGTTATTGTTTTTTTATGTTTATTCAATTTCTTCAAATCCTTTCCTATAATAGTTTAGTATCATTGATAATAAGTTCAAACCATATTTGTAAATATTTTGCAGCATATTTGCTCATCATGGTTCTATCCATAAATATCTCGAAATAATCTAAAACTGGGCATATTTTTGTATCTATCGTTAAATCTAATATTACTTTTCTCTCTTCTGCATCAATACTTAGGTTTGCTTCTGTTACGGCAAAGTTTACTCTATCATGTATATCAAATGTTGCCATATTTTTGTTTACTACTCTATCTCTATGAACATCTGATTTGTCTGCTAAAATTAGTGCTGCTGATACATCACTTACTGCTGTTCCTGTTGCCTCATCATGGTTTCCTATTGCAGACATTATTTCTAGCCTATCTTTTATATCCATTCCCATTTCTTTTAAAATATTGTAGGCAAGTATTGCACCAGAATGTGCGTGGTCAACTCTATTTACTCCATTTCCAATATCATGCAAATATCCTGCAATTTTTGCAAGTTCTATTCTGTGCTTATCATACCCTAATGTTTCCAAAATCATCCCTGCTCTATTTGAAACTATGCTTACATGTCTTTGTGAATGCTCTGTATAGCCTAGAGCGTTTAATTGTTTTTGTGCTCCAATAATTAATTCCTGAACCTCAGGATTATTTTTTACATCTTCTAAAGTTACCATTAATTCCCTCCTTTTTTCGTGATAATTATATCAAAAAAAAATAGCAAATACAATATGTATTTCTATTTTTTTCTTAAATTAAAAATTGTTTTTTATGGCTAACCACAATGTTCACAATGATGTTCTTTTAAGTTGCATTTTTTCTTAATTTCTTCCTCTGTGAATTCTCCTGTTTTTCTATAATAATCTGCTATTGCTTCGTGTATAGCTTCTTCTGCAAGAACTGAGCAGTGTAATTTTACTGGTGGTAAACCATCTAAAGCTTTTACAACATCACTGTTTTTTAAAGCAAGTGCTTCTTCTATAGTTTTACCTTTTATCATTTCTGTTGATATGCTACTTGTTGCTATTGCTGCTCCA
>USHY01000036.1 GCA_900554635.1 uncultured Clostridium sp.
AAATGGCAAGAGATTTTGCACAATGGTTATTAACATTTACAGATAGTATAGCAAATTATAAATATTATATTGATTTTGAAACAATATATAAAAATGCTGAAGAACACAAAATTGAACTAAATATGATGAATTCTTTGATAGGAAGCAAAACAATAGAAAATGATTTTGAGAAATTGGTAATTAAATATCCAGAAGTAATAAAATGTATTCCTACGTTACTAGCAGTAAGACAATATGAAATCATTGTTTTAGATGATGAAGGAAATAAATTAGAATATAATTTTAAAAATATGAATTACAGTATCGACCAATATAAAGTTTTTATGAGAGAAACAGGATTGTTTAATTTATTAGAAAAGCATTTAGTAAATAATTTATATGATTATGTTTTAGGAGTAGAATCAGGACTTAATTCAAATGCTAGAAAAAATCGTGGCGGACACTTAATGGAAGATGTGGTTGAAAGATTTATTCAAAAGGCTGGCTTTAAGAAGAATGAAACATATTTTAAAGAAATGTACTTACAAGATATTGAACAAAAATGGAAATTAGATATGTCATTTATTAGCAATAAAAATACTTCAACCAAAAGATTCGATTTCGTTGTGAAAACAGATAATTGTATTTATGGAATAGAAACAAACTTTTATGCATCAGGAGGTTCAAAACTAAATGAAACAGCTAGAAGTTACAAAATGATTGCAGAAGAAGCGGATAAAGTAGTTGGATTTGAGTTCGTTTGGTTTACAGATGGAATGGGATGGATATCAGCAAGAAATAACTTAAGAGAAACATTTGACAATATGGATAATATTTTCAATATTAATGATATGAAAAATGGAGTGATGAAAGAATTGTTTAAATAATAAAGTAGTATCAAAAATAAACCAACTCACATACTATATACAAAAACTATGTAGGAGGTTTATTTTTTATGGACTATGAAATAATGATGAATGGAAATGTAAAAATAGGACAAATGGCTCCAGAGTTTGAAGGTATATCAACACAAGGACCAATAAGTTTAAGTAACTATAAAGGAAAATGGGTAGTACTATTCTCGCATCCTCGGTGATTTTACCCCCGTCTGCACAACAGAATTTATAGCCTTTTCAAAAGCAAATACATACTTCCAAAATTTGAATACCCAACTAATCGGCCTAAGTATAGACAGCAACCCATCACACCTGGCCTGGCTAAACGACATTATGCTAAGAACAGGTGTTGAAGTTCCATTTCCTGTAATTGCAGACAGAAGCGGAGAAATAGCACGAAAATATGGAATGATATCAAATGACATAAGTACAACAGAAACAGTAAGAAATGTATTTATAATTGATGACAAAGGAATTGTAAGAACAATATTTATATATCCACTAAATGTAGGCAGATGGATACCAGAAATAATAAGAGTGGTAGAAGCCCTTCAAATAGCAGATTGCAACAATGCTTCAACCCCAGCAAACTGGGTACCAGGACAGCCAATAATAAAACCATCTCCCAAAACATTCCAAGGTTTGCAAGAAAGGCAAAAAGAAATTCAAGAAAATAGAAACGGAATGAGCTGGTATTTAAGTTTCAAAGAGTCTAGCAAAAAATGTAATAACCAAATTGGTCAAAAACAAACATTGAATGTAGGAAAAGAAAAAGAATAAAATCAAAAAAACAATAGGAATGTGAAAATTTTTTCACATTCCTATTGACATTTTTCTACATATTATATATAATCAACCCGAAATATGAAAATATATTCACATAAGGAGGAAAATATGGGGAAATTATGTAATTTAGCCAACTTGAAAGTTGGGGAATCGGCAAGAGTTGTAGCTTTAAATGTACAAAACAAGGAGATAAGAAGACATTTGTTGGATATGGGGATTACTAGAGGTGTTGTTGTTCAAGTAAAGAAAATAGCACCTATGGGGGACCCTATTGATATTGAATTAAGAGATTATGAATTGTGCTTAAGAAAGGCAGATTTGAGCCAAATTGAAGCGGAGGTGATTGATTAATGAAAATAGGATTAGTTGGAAATCAAAATAGTGGAAAAACCACACTGTTTAATTATTTAACAGGTATGAATGCTAAGATAGGAAACTGGCCAGGTGTTACTATTGAAAAAAAGACTGGTAGAATAAAGGGAACAAAACATGAAATTACTGATTTACCAGGAATTTATTCATTAAGTCCATACACAACAGAAGAAACAGTTTCACGCAATTTTGTATTTAATGAAAATCCAGATGTTATAATAAACATAGTTGATAGTACCGCATTAGAAAGAAGTTTATACTTAACAACACAGTTACTTGAACTTGATTGCAAAGTAATAGTTGCATTAAATATGGCAGATATTTTAAATAAAAGAGGATTAAAAATAGATGTTGATAAATTAAGTAAAGAACTTGGAACAAAAGTAGTTCAAATATCAGCACTAAAAGAAACAGGTATTCAAGAATTAATAAATGCAATAGATGAAAACTTTTCAATTCAAAAGAAAAAGATATATGATGCAAATATTGAACACAGCATAGAAAATATTAGCACACACCTAGAAAATGCTACACATAAAAGATTTGTTGCAGTAAAGCTATTAGAAGAAGATAAAGACTTCGAAAAATTTAAAACACCAGAAATTGCAAATATTATAAAAACAGCCTCAAGTCAGTATGAAACAGATTTAGAAGAAACAATAGCAACTGAGAGATACACATACATTGAGAATGTAAAGAAAACAAGTGTAGTAAAAAGTAAGAAAATAGTAACAATATCAGATAAATTAGACAAGATATTTTTAAACAAATGGTTAGCATTTCCAATATTTGTAGTTATTATGTTTTTAGTTTATTATTTATCAGTAGGTGTTGTAGGAAGTTTTACAGTAGATTGGGTAGGAGATACAATAGGAGCACTTGGCGAAACGGTTGGTTCATGGCTAGAAAATGCAGGAACATCAGAATGGGTAGTCAGCCTAGTTGTTGATGGAATTTTTGCAGGAGTAGGAGCAGTACTTGGCTTTGTACCACAATTAATAATCTTATTCCTTTGTATATCAATATTAGAAACAACAGGGTATATGTCTAGGATATCTCTATTTTTAGACAAAATATTCAGAAAATTAGGCTTAAGTGGAAAGAGCTTAATTCCATTCATAGTAGGTTCAGGATGTAGTGTACCAGGAATAATGAGTTCAAGAAGAATAGAAAATGAAGATGAAAGAAAAATGACAACAATATTAACACCATTTATTCCATGTAGTGCAAAATTACCAATAATAGCATTGTTTGCAGGATATTTCTTCCCAGAAAGCTCAGGAATAGCATCAGCATCGCTATATTTCTTTGCAATAGCTGTAATTATAATAAGTGCTATTATAATGAAGAAATTTGTATTTAAACATACTGAAAGTACTTACATATCTGAACTTCCAGAATATAAAATGCCAAGCATAAAATATGTGGCAAAAGATGTTTTTGATAAGGTTATAGCTTTCATAAAAAGAGCAGGAACAATTATTTTGCTATGCTCAATTGTTATATGGTTTTTACTATCATTCTCATTTAAAATGGAATATGGAGTAGAAATACAAGATAGTATGTTAGCTACAATAGGAGAAAAAATCTCATGGATATTTGAACCAATGCTAGGTACAAGAAGTTGGGGAGCAACAGTATCTGCAATACAAGGGTTAGTTGCAAAAGAACAGGTTGTTTCTTCAATGGCAGTAATAAATGGACTAGCAGATGATGTTGAAGAAGGTTCAGAAATATTTGCAAAAACAGGAGTATTTAGCTTTTTCACAGCAGCATCTGCATATGCGTTTATGGTATTTAACCTATTTAGTGCACCATGTTTTGGAGCAATAGGAGCAATGAAGAGAGAATTAGGTGGAAGTAAAAAAATGCTAAAAGCAGTAGCTTTCCAAACAGTATTAGCTTGGATATTAGCAACAATTGTATATCAAATTGGAAGTAGAATAGAAGCAGGAAAACTAAATTTAGCCAATATTTTGGTAATTACAGTAATAGCTATAATAATATTAAGCATATTAATTTCAAAGATAAAACATAAAAATTCAGAATGTTCAAGTTGCCCATATTGCAGTAGTTGTAACAAAAAATAATTATTGATGTAACAAGAATCAGAGCGAAAACTGGTTCTTGTTTTTTATTATTTTACAGAAAAAAACGCAAACAAGTGTTTACAAATATAAAATTAAATGTTATAATTCTTCTATACAAAAAAAGAAGGTGCATTAAAATTGAGTAATATATATTTGGTAATTGATTTAAAAACATTCTTTGCTTCTGTAGAATGTGCTGAAAGAGGCTTAGATCCATTTACTACGAACCTGGTAGTAGCAGACCCAAACAGGGGAAATGGTAGCGTGTGTTTGGCGATTACTCCTGCAATGAAGAAATTGGGGATTAGGAATAGGTGTAGAGTATATGAAATTCCGAAGAATGTGAAGTATATTATGGCAGTTCCTAGAATGAGCAAGTATATGGAATATTCAGCAAATATTTATGGGATATATTTAAAATACATTTCAAAAGATGATATTTACCCATATTCAATAGATGAATGTTTTATAGATGTAACTCATTACTTAAAACTCTATAAAATGAACGCAATGGAACTTGCAAAGGTTATGATGAAAGATATCTTGGATACATATAAAATTACTGCAACTTGTGGAATTGGGAACAATATGTATTTGGCAAAAGTTGCATTAGATATTTTATCAAAACATAGTCCTACAAATATTGCATGGCTTAATGAGGAAAAATATATAAAAACACTAGGAAACCATAAACCATTAACTGATTTTTGGGGAGTTGGCAAAGGAACTGCGGAAAGACTTAAGAAAATGGGAATTTTCACAATGAATGAAGTTGCAAGATGTGATGAAAAAAGGTTGTATAAGGAATTTGGAATAAATGCGCGTTTTTTGATAGACCATTCTAAAGGCTTAGAAACATGTACAATTGCGGATGTTAAAGAGTATAAACCAAAAACAACATCATATAGCAATAGTCAAATTTTATTTAAAGATTATAACTATGAAAATGCAAGGCTAATAGTTAAAGAAATGGTAGAATTATTATCTCAAAAACTAATAGAAAATAATAAAAAAGCAGGAGTGGTTAGATTATATATTGGCTATTCAAAAGATGCCATAAAGTCAACTGGAGGAAGTAGAAAACTAGCAAACCCTAGCAATTTATATACAAACCTAGTTTTTGAATTTATGAAACTATTTGACCAAACAACAGATAAAGATACACCAATAAGAAAAGTACGGAATAAGTTTTGATAATTTACAGGAAGATGATAACCAGCAAATAAATTTATTCGAAAGCTTAGAAAATCAAGATAAACAAAAGAGGCTTGAAAAAACAATAATAGAGCTAAAAGCCAAAATGGGCAAAAATATAATTCTAAAAGGAATGAACTTAGAAGAAAATGCAACAACTCAAATTAGAAATAAACTAATAGGAGGTCACAATGGATACTAGTAAACAAGATAGAGCCAAACAATTCATGGCATTTGAGGCACTAACAGGATTTAAAGAAGTATTAGAAGAAAAAGAGCAGGAATGTGAGGAAAAAGAAAATAAAGAAGAATAAAATCATCTTGACTTGCATATAATAATATGGTACAATATTAAGTACAAGAAACGGTACAAAAAAGAGGTGATTTTTATGCTAGCTGTTAATTATTCAACAATTAGAAGCAATTTAAAAGATTACTGTGATAAAGCAACAGATAATAATGAAACAGTAATAGTTACAAGGAAAGATGAAAAAAATGTTGTGTTAATGAGCTTAGAGCAATATAATGAGTTGATGAAAGCACTAAGAAATACACAATATTTAAGCAAAATAGACAAATCTATTGAACAAATAGAAAAAGGCAAAGTTGTAACAAAAACAATAGAAGAATTAGAGGCGATGGAAAGTGAATAATATTTTTTCAGAAAAAGCATGGGAAGAGTACACTGACTGGCAAATGTATGATAAATCGATGATAAAAAAGATTAATGATATTATAAAAGACATACATAGAAATGGGATAGCTAACGGAATAGGAAAACCGGAACCTTTGAAACATAGAAAAGCTTGGAGTAGAAGGATAACACAGGAACATAGACTGATATATAATTTAGATGAAGATAAAAATTTGATAATAATATCTTGCAAAGGGCATTATGAAAATTAAAAATCCCCATTAAATGGGGAACTATAGTTATTCTACAACAGGAGGTATAAAGCTTTCAATTGCTTCTCTTAATTTAGGATGATGAATTACAAAGTGAATAGAAGGGCTATTCTCTTTGGAAATCATTACCCAATTTTTCTCGCATATTGTAATTTGAATATTTCTAAAGGTATTATTTGTTTTAAAGTTGATTTTGTAGTTTTGATGAGTCTTTTCAAATTTCTTGGTTTCTGCAAGGTGCTCTAAATACTCTTCATAGTTATAGCAAACCTTATGTTCAAAAAAGTTAGATGAAAGAGAAACTGAAAGAGGGTGCTCTTCAAAGTCAGACTGTGTCATTACATAAATTTCATCTTGAACTATATTTTCTTTCAAAGTTTTACTAAATATTTTCTTTTGCTCTTTTAAAGATTCTAATAACTCTTGTGTATTTTCATCTGAAATTTTGTTATGCTCTAATATTTTTAAAAACAAATTTTCAGAAAGTGTGTGAAATGGAAGTGATGATAAAACTCTTCTGTAATTACAACTTTTTTGGTTAGCAGAGCTAATAAATGTATTGAAAGCATTTTTGTTTTCATATCTGTAAATCTCCATAAGAGGCCTTGCTTTACTAAGCATGTTCTGAGCTTTTTGTTTGTAATACTCTAGTTCAGGTTTTGAGCTTGTTAATGAGTATTTACCATTTTTATGGTATCCATTTATACATTCTCCGTTAAGTGCAACAGCACCTGAAACATAGTTTAAATGGCAGTAAACAGAAGTATCTACATTCTTTAAATAAAAAGGAGAAACCTGTCCTGTCATATAAATTGGAATCCAGCTTTCTAGTCCAAGTATCATTTCATTAAATGGCCTGTTTAGATTGTGAATAATATTTAGGTGCAAGCCTTTCTTTAAAGTCATTGCTATGGCAAACATCCACTTTTTGCCGAAATCAACATCTTTTGCCATATCTTCCATAGGCATATCGCTACACATAAAAACAGGTTCAACAGATTTTGAAAGAACAGTAGCTTTAAAGAAATCTAATTCACCTTTTTTCATTTCTTCTAATCCATAATAGTTTCTGGAACCAGATTTATAAAATGGAACAAAAGGAACCTTCATTTCATCAAAATGAATTGCTTTTATATATTCATTTAAATCAAAACTATCTAAGTTATTTAAAAAGTCGTTAATATAATTATGGCTAGGCCTAGAATTAGTAGAAAGCCAATTTTCAAGCTTTTGATAATAGTTAGACTTATCTTCCAAATCATCAAGATTACAGCCAATAAGTGTAGAAATAGCCTTTTTGTCGCTATCAGACCTGTATTTTGATACAACATAACTACAAACACCTTCAATAAAACTTTTTGGCTTAGCAGGAGTTCTGCTACCATTTCTAATTTTAGAAACAAAGGAAGCATCATAACTAATAAACTTAGATAAATCTGCAATATTTATGTTTAATGTTGAAGCAAGCTCATTAAAATTTTTACTTAGCTGCTCAAAATCAATAACAATATCACTTAATGTAAGCACCAAACCATTGTAAATATCTTCTTTAGATATTTCAATATTTCTATTAATCCCAATTTTGTATAAACCGTAAGCTAAATGCTCAATTTGTTTGCCTTTGATATTAGGCGTTCTTTCACCATTACGATATCTACTAATAACAGCAGAAGAAAGACCAGATGTAGATACCAAATCACTAGAAGAACATTTTAGAATTTTCATGTATTCATTTAGTTGCTCTGAAAATGTCATAATAATCACCCATTTAAAAATTTTTAACATATTATACTATAACACAAAATTATGTAAAAAACAATTACCAAATTGGCACGGAAAAATTGGTAAAAACTATACAATAATTAGATTAATATGTTAAAATACCATTAATAAAAATAAATTAAGAAAAGGAGAATAATTATTATGGATAAGAAAAAATACACAAAAATCGGCATATTAGTTACAGTTATAATTGTGGCTATAGTTTTAGGAATAGGAGGATTGATTTATTCAAAAGTGAAAAATAATGATATGGGTAATGATATTCAAAAAATAGCAAAAAAAGAAAATGTGAAAATAAGGGAAAACGAAGTAAGACAGCTAACTTTAGAAGATTATAGCACAGATGTATTTTCAATGAAAAAGCCAAAAGGATGGACAGTAGAAGGTGCTGGAATAGGAGTATTTTATGCAATTAGAGCTTATGACCCACAAAATACAAATAACCAAGTATTTTTAATGGTAAAAATGCAACCTTTATTAAAAAGCGATAGTGCAAAAAGTGCTTGGCAGAATTATTATAACTTAAGTGGTGGAAATGCACAGTACAAGGTATTTGCAAATGCTGTTGTATTAAATAACCCAACAACAGAAGGGTTTTACAAAAAATTTGGAGAAATAAGTTCGTATGTAAACTCAATTGAACCAACACTAAGTTCTTTCAAATTTCCAACATTCAACAGTTTCATAAAACAGGAAGAATTTGATTCTACAGCTTCTATGAAAAATGTAGCACTTGATAGTAAAGTGCTAAGAGCAACTTTTAAAGGTGATAATGGAAAAGATGGAGAAGGTCTATTTTTAGCATCAGTTGTTGATTTCGGAAGCGGTCAATATCAAGCAGGAGTAGATACATCATTTTACATGGTATATGATATAATGTCAGTAACATCTGAAAAGGATAAATTCATTGATTACAAGGATATTTTACTACAAACAGTAAATTCAATAGAATTCTCAGATAGTTATGTAAAAACAACAATTGATAATAGCAATGCTCAAACACAAAAGGCACTTGAGTTAAGTGCATCAATACAAAGAGCTTTCGATTCATACATGAGTGCATGGGAAAGCAGAAGTAAGTCTTATGATATAATGAGCCAAAAACAAAGTGATGCAATATTAGGCTATGAAAGAGTGTACGACACAGAAAATGGAGATATCTACAAAGCATATAATGGATTCACAGATGATTATGATGGAGAAAGATATAAATCAATATCAGATAATATGTACACAGAGCCAACTTATGGATATATAGATAAATAGTTTTGAGGAAAGCAGGTAATTTTGAAATTATCTGCTTTAATGCTATAATAAAAAATATCTAAATTTTGAAACTTTTGAAATTTCAAAATAGTATTAAAATCAAGAGAGGAAAAAGGGTGAATATATGAAAAAGTTAAGTATAATAGTTTTAGCAATAATAATTGTGGCTGCAATAATTTTAGGGGTAATTTATGTAACTAATATAAATAAGAAGCTCCAAGAAGAAAATATTCCGAGTAAAACAAAAATTGAAGTAAAAGAAGATAAAATAATATTTAATGATAACGGTGGCAAAATGGCTTGCATTGAATATGATTGCAAAGCAAAAGAATTTAACGTAAATCAAGAAATACTAGAAAATTTTAAAATTCCAGAAGGAATGAAAGTACAAAGAGTGTTTGGAGTATACATCCCAAACAGAGATGTAGATGCACATAAATATAACATTTTGCACGATATCTCAATCTCTTTTGCAAATGAAAATAAAGCAATAACAATAACAGCAGCAATAAATGAAGAACCGTTTACAGATTATGCGAAACTTTCAGGAGACCCAGAGTATCAAAAATCTGTTATAAATGGAAAAGAAGCTGAACTATTCCGTGTAGATGCAACAAAAACAATAAACAAAGCAATGTATCAAATAGCAATATTTGAGTACAATGATGTGCATTTTGTAGTTGAAACTAAAAATATAACAGAGGAAGAATTTTTAACATTTGTAAAAAGCATATTCGAAATTGATATGAAATCATATATCGAAAAAAAGGCAAATGAACAACAATTTATAGGAACAGTATTAGAAGAAACAACAAAATATATGGTAGTAGAACCAAATGAAGACGAAGAAGAAAGAAAATCAGCAGATAAAATAATGGTAAGCTTTGGAACAGACCATAAGGATTACCTATATGGAATAGGAAGAAAAGTACTAATAACATACAATGGAGAAATAAAGGAAACATATCCAGCCCAAATCAGTTCAGATGAAATATCAACAGAAGGCTACCCAGGTTTTTACCTATATTCAGATGAAAAACAACAAACACCTAAGAGAACTAAAGTCTTAAACAATCAAGATATTTATGAAAATAACTCAAATTATGACCTTTATTATTATGGTTTTGAAAATATATATGTAAACATAAACAATGAAGAAGACCTAAAACTAGAAGATGCTTTAAAACAAGGAAAAATAACAATAGATGCAATAATTGCAAAAGCAAACAAGGACTTAGAAAATAAAATAATTGAAGGTGATATGTTTAAAGATGGAGGATCAATGATTTATAAATATCCAAAATTAACAATAATAAAAAGCCATACAACAGAAGGAAATAGAGACGTATATATAGGAATCCCAGAAATGACAATGGAAGTTAGAACCCAATAGCCATAAACCCTTAGAGCAAAAGCTCTAGGGGAAATTTTTATATTTTTCAAAAAAGTTCTTGACAAATCAAAAACAAAATAGTATTATTGTATTATGCAAGTAA
>USHY01000037.1 GCA_900554635.1 uncultured Clostridium sp.
TAGTAACACTAAAAGCAGTAAAGGAACTATTTGATTTTATGGAAAATATAGAATACAAAATACATTAAAACATAAATGAAAGGATAACAAATTATGAGAGCAGTAATACAAAGAGTAAAAAATGCAGATGTAAAGGTGGATGGAAAAACTATAGGAGAAATAGATAGGGGCTTATTAGTTCTACTTGGAGTTGGACCAGATGATACAACTAAAAATGCAGATGAACTATTAAAAAAAGTTTGTAATTTGCGAATATTTAGGGATGAAAACGAAAAAATGAATTTATCAGTAAAAGATATAGATGGAGAAATCTTAGTAGTATCACAATTTACTCTTTATGCAGATTGCCAAAAAGGAAACAGACCTAGTTTTGTAAATGCTGCACCACCAGAAAAAGCAAATGAGTTATATGAATACTTCAAAGCACAATGTGCAAAAGAGGTAAAACACGTTGGTTCAGGCATATTTGGAGCAGATATGAAAGTGAGCTTATTAAATGATGGACCAGTAACAATAATTTTGGAAAAATAATATAATATCTAAAAAATTAACATATAATGTTGACATGAAGTAAAAAATATGTTATCATAGTAAAAATGCATTGAAGAGGAAAAGTAACCTTACATTTTATATCAGTGAGTTACGTATAGTGTGAAGTAATTATAAAAGTATTGTGAAAGAACACCTCGGAGCAGACTACCGAAAAGTAAATCTTAGTAGACTAGTCCGGAAGCAAACCGTTATCAAATTGCTATGCTTGTTAGAGCAAAAAAGGGATTGTTAAAGATATTAAAACCTTTAATAATAAATAAGGTGGCACCGCGGATACCAGTATTCGTCCTTAGTATAGGAGAATACTGGTATTTTTGAATATGAAAGGGGGAAAGTGAACACTTTATTTATTTGAAATTTAAAGAAAGAAGGGGTTAATATGAAAGAAGAACTTAGCTATTATGAAACTATAAAAGCTATAGACGAAACAAAAAAATATTTTGAAAGACAACTCGAGGTAAGACTTGGAATAACAAAAGCACAAGGACCATTATTTTTAAAGAGTTCAACAGGATTACAAGATCAATTATCAGGGGTTGAAAAACCAATAAGTTTTAAAAAGGGTGAAGAAGAATTTGAAATAATACATTCACTTGCGAAATGGAAAAGAGAGGCTCTACGGTAGATATGGATTTGGAATGCATACAGGTTTATATGCAGATATGAAAGCAATTAGAAAGGATGAAATAGTAGATGATATTCATTCATTTTATGTTGAACAATGGGACTGGGAAAAAGTAATTGATAAAAGTGACAGAAACTTAGAATATTTAAAAGACACAGTAAGAGCAATATATAAAGCAATTAGACAAACAGCTATATATGTAAAAGGGAAATATCAATATTTGAGTTATGATTTGCCAAAATCAGTATACTTTATAACTAGCCAAGAACTTGAGAATTTATATCCAGATAAAACTCCAAAAGAAAGAGAGCAAATAATTGGCGAAGATAAGAAGGCAGTATTTATAATAGGAATTGGAGATAAATTAAAATCAGGAAAAGTGCATGATATGAGAAGTCCGGATTATGACGATTGGCAGTTAAACGGAGATTTATTAATTTATGATAAATCAATATCTAAAACAATAGAAATATCTTCAATGGGAATAAGAGTTGATGCTGAGGCTCTAAAAAGTCAGCTAGCAAAAGCAAAATGCGAAGATAGATTAAAAACTCATTATCACCAAGAAGTTTTAAAAGCTGAAATACCATATACCATTGGAGGAGGAATAGGGCAATCTAGAGTACTAATGCTATTACTAGGAAAAAAGCATATTGCAGAAGTTCAAGCATCTTATTGGGAAGAAAAGACATGCAAAGAACTTTGCATGTTAAAAGCATTATAATATAAATTACCCACTTTTGGAACAAAAATCTATTTCAAAAGTGGGTTTTTCCATTGACACGTCAAAACATATATAGTATAATAAAACAGTACAAAAAATGCTTTCGTAGCTCAGTCGGTAGAGCACTTCCTTGGTAAGGAAGAGGTCACGGGTTCGATTCCCGTCGTAAGCTCCATTTTTTATCTTTCTAAAATTATTGTAACTGGTCCATCATTTAAAAGACTTACTTTCATATCTGCTCCAAAAATTCCGCTTCCAACATGCTTAACTTCTCCCTTGCACTTTTCTTTAAAATATTCGTATAACCTTTTTGCCATGTCAGGTGAAGCAGCATTTACGAAGCTTGGTCTGTTTCCCTTTTGGCAGTCTGCATATAAAGTAAACTGAGAAACCACGAGAATCTCTCCATCTATATCTTTAACAGATAAATTCATTTTATCTTGAGAATCACGAAAAATTCTTAAATTACAGATTTTTTTCACAAGTTCATCTGCATTGCTTTCAGAATCATCAGGCCCAACTCCTAAAAGTATTAATAGCCCTTGACCGATTTGTCCTGTAATTTTATCATCTACTTTAACTTCCGCATTTCTTACTCTTTGTATTACTGCTCTCATTATTATATCCTTTCAAATCAAAAATTATATTATCGTTTTTAATAACTCTTCCCCTGTTTTTGTACTTAGCATTGCTGGAGGAATATCAAGTACTGTTCTTGCACCAGTTTCTCCTTTTTCATGCAATCTATATGCTGCTCTTGCATACGCAATTAAAACACTTGCAGTAAATTCTGGGTTTGATTCTAGCTTTAATGAATATTCGATAATTTGTTTGGTGTTTTCAGAAATGCCTGTATTTCCGCTTCTTATAACAAATCCACCATGAGGCATTCCACTGTGATTTGCTTTTAATTCTTCTTCAGATATAAAGTGAACAGTTGTATCATATTCATCAAAATAATTTGGCATTGTTTTTATTTGCTCCTCAATTTTTGCCTTATCTGCTCCATCTTCTGCTACAACAAAACATTCTCTTAAATGTTTTTCTCTTGTTGAAAGATTAGGATTTTCACCATTTCTTACACTTTCTATTGCTTTTTCTACAGGAATTGTATATTGTACTGCATTTTTCACACCTGGTATCCTTCTTATGGCATCTGAATGCCCTTGGCTCACTCCTGTTCCCCAAAATGTATATGTATTTCCATTTCTTAGTATTGATTCAGCATACAATCTATTTACTGAGAATAAACCTGGGTCCCATCCTACTGATATTATTGATAGCTTATTGCCTTTCTTTGCTTGTGCATCTACATTCTTAAAATATTCTGGTACTTTAGCATGTGTATCAAAACTATCTATTGTATTGAAAAGTTCAGCATATTTAGGGCCTTGAACTGGTAAATCAGTTGCAGATCCACCACATAAAATTGCTACATCTATTTTATCTTTCCAATTTTCTATTTCAGAAATATTTACGACTTTTGCTCCTGTAATAGTTTTTAAATCTTCTGGATTTCTTCTTGTAAATATTGCTACAAGCTCCATGTCTGGATTTTGCTTTATTGCAAGTTCTGTTCCTTTACCTAAATTTCCATACCCTATAATTCCTATTCTAATCATTACTTATACCTCCTAATTAATTTTATACTCAATATCCTCCATAAATTCAAAAAGTTCCTTAACAGCCTTTAGCGTTACTATTTGATTCTTAGGATGAGGGCTCTTTTCATTTCTGTTTAATAGTTCTCTTGAATAGCAATTTTTGTCTAACTTAGATAGTAAATATCGTTTTCCCATGTAAGTATAATATATTTGATACCCCTCATTTAATTCCTTCCATAATCGTTCAAAAGTATAATCTTCCATAGTAAATTCCTTTCTTTATTTTATCATTTCTTCAAATTCTTTCTCTGTGATGATTTTTACTCCTAAGCTTTGTGCTTTTACAAGCTTACTTCCTGCATCTTCACCAGCAAGCACATAAGAAGTTTTTTTAGAGACAGAAGCTGATGTTTTTCCTCCAAAGCTTTCAATAATATTACTTGCTTCTTCCCTTGTATAATTTTCTAATGTTCCTGTTAGCACAAATGTTTGCTCGTTAAATCTCTTATCTTTTCCTGTGTCTTCTATTAAAGTCATGTTTACTCCAGCTGCCTTTAATTTTTTAAGCAAATCTTTTGTTTGGTCTTGCATGAAAAACTCTCTTACGCTGTTTGCTGTTATTTGGCCTACTTCTTCTACAAATGTTAATGTGCCAAAGTTTGCTTTTGCTAAAGCATCCATTGTTTTGAATTTTTTGGCTAATATCTTAGCGGATTTTGCACCTACTTGTTCTATTCCTAGTGCTGTTATTAATCTATCTAAATTGTTTTGTTTACTTTTATTTATACCATTTATTAAGTTTTCAGCAAACTTTTTGCCATTTTTCTTAAGACCTGCTATGTCTTCAAGCTTTAATGAATATATATCTGCGATATTATGGATAAGTCCAGTATCATATAACTGTTTTATTACTTTTTCGCCTAAACCTTCTATATTCATTGCTTCTTTTGATGCAAAATGTTCTATATTTCTTAAATTTCTAGCAGGACATTCAATTCCTATACATTTGGTTACTGCTTGGCCTGGAATTCTAACTACTTGTCCGCCACACACTGGGCAAACTGTAGGCATTTGAAATTCTTTTTCTTCACCAGTTCGCTTTTCTGTAACAGCTCGAACTACTTCTGGTATAACATCTCCTGCTTTTTGTATTACTACTGTATCTCCAATTCTTAAGTCTTTTTCTTTTACAAAATCTTCATTGTGAAGAGTTGTTTTAGAAATTTTAGAACCTGCAACCACAACTGGCTCTAAAATTGCCATTGGAGTTACTGCACCTGTTCTTCCTACTTGGCAGATTATGTCTTTTAATATAGTTTCCTTTTGCTCTGGTGGATATTTATATGCTACAGCCCACTTTGGTGTTTTAAATGTTGTTCCTATTTTTTCTCTTAAGGCTAAATTATCTACTTTTACAACAGCACCATCTATTCCAAAATTTAAAGTTGGTCTTTCATTTCCTATTTTTTCTATGGCATTTTTTACTTTCCTTACTGTGTCACATGGAATTAGTACTGGATTTATATTAAATCCTATTTTTTGTAGATATTTTAATGATTCATAATGTGATGTGAAAGTTATAGTATCACATTTTTGAACATTAAAGATGAAAATATCAAGTGGTCTGGAAGCGGCTATTTTGCTATCCATTTGGCGAAGTGAGCCAGCAGCTAAGTTTCTAGCATTTGCAAATTTTTCATTTTCATCTAATGTGTCGTTTAATGCTTCAAAATCTTCTTTTCCTATAAAAACTTCACCGCGTACAATAATGTCTATTGGTTCTTTTAACTTTTTAGGAATATGTTTAATGGTTTTTAAGTTATCTGTAACATCTTCACCAACTAATCCATTTCCCCTTGTTGCTCCTCTTACAAATTCCCCATTTTTATATTCCAAAGCTACAGAAAGGCCATCTATTTTAGTTTCTACAACATAAGAAACATTAGGGTCTTCTTTTTGCATTTTTAAGCAAAATTCTTGTACTTCCTCAAGTGAAAATACATCTTGTAAACTTTGAAGTGGAACGCTATGTTCCACTTTTTCAAATCCTTCTTTAACAGTCCCACCAACTTTTTGTGTAAGTGAGTTTTTTGAAACAAACTCTGGAAATTCCTTTTCTAAGTTTTTAAGCTCATTCATAAGCATATCATACTCAAAGTCGCTGATTTCAGGTTTATCATCATCATAGTATTTTGTAGCATAATATGCTGTTAATTTGTTTAATTCATCTATTCTTTTTTTAGCTTGTGTTTTATCCATAAAAATCCTTCCTCTTTATTTAAATAGTTCTTTACCGCCCTTTAAGTAATCTATTCCTGATACAATTGTTGCAATAACAGAAATTGTCATAAATACACTTGCAAGAATGTTGATTACAAAATCTCCTGTTGTCATATACACAAGGGTACTACTTGCTAATGCTTCTTGCTCAGTCTTTGCTCTTAGAATAAAGGCAAAATATGGCTTTGTGGTTAAAAACATTAATATGATTGCTATCATTTGAGTGCAAGTTTTAATCTTTCCCCAAATACTTGCAGCAATTACCTTGCCACCTTTTTCAACAGCAATTAACCTGTATCCAGAAACCACAAATTCTCTTGTTAAAACTATAATAGGTATCCAAGCTGGTAAATAATCCATTTCAACTAACATAAGCATTGCAGATAGAACCAAAATTTTGTCTGCTAAAGGATCAGCAAATTTTCCAAAAGTAGTAACTAAATTATTTTTCCTTGCAATTTTCCCATCTAAATGGTCAGTGTATGATGCAATGGCAAATATTGCTATTATAATAAGGTTTTGAATTGGTATATTACATACAGTCCCCTGTATTCCTAAGAAAGGTATAATCACCATAATTGGTACAAGTGCTATTCTAAATATAGTTAATTTGTTTGGCAAATTCATATAAATCACTCCTGTTTATTTTATGGGTATATTATATAAAATTTTTTTGAATAAAACAACTGTTATGGGAAATTATTTTTAAAATTTGAACAAGAAAATAAGAGATTATCACTAATCTCTTTCATATTTGTTTTGTTTCAACAATAATTCATTTAAATTTTTAAATTCATTAGATTCTATAATATTTTCTTCTATATATCTATTATTGATCCAATATGTTTTTAAACCATAAGGCTTGTCGAATTTGTATGTTGTTGGCTTACTTGTGATTAATCTATATTTATCATCAAGTATTTCGATTGCAGCACAATTAGATAATAAAATTCCTGTTAAGTTGTTCTGCCTTAGTTGTTCTTTTGTTATTTCATATCTATCTTTCTCATCTCCATGTGGAGTAAAATATGCATTAAACCAATTTAGACACTCAATATCATCTAAATATTGTTTTGATTCTTCTACTGTTAAAGATTCTGAACTACATGCTCTAAACCAACAAACTGCACCTGCTGAAATCCCACATATAACTTTTCCAGAATTCCCAGCATCCCATAGAACCTTGTCAAATCCAGTCTTTCTCCATAGGTTTAGCATTGTTATGGTATCTCCACCACCTTCATAAATAATATCAGCCCATTTAATTTTTTCTTTTACAATTTCTATATTTTGTAGTTCTGTACTTTTTAAATCTTGACAATTGCATCCGAACTTTTCTCCGTAAATTTTTTTCATTGTTTGATAATATGCCTCTTCAATTTCCATTGATTGAGCTTGAGAATGTGCTATAAAAAGAAAATTTGGCTTTTGTTTTTCAGTTAATCTAATTATTTCCTTATCGATTGGTTCTGTTTCGTACTCGGTAAAATGACCGTTTTCCAATAGTCTGCCATTTTCGCCACCACCAATTGCAACAATTTTTTTCATCATAAATAGTTCTCCTTTTATTAATTTGCATAAGATTAAAAAAGGGCTGAAAACTCAGCCCTTTGACAGGTATAACTATGTATTTTAATCTTCTACTAATGTATATTGACTTATATCTGGCTCTACAAATATTGCATCATCAACATTATCAAATTCATATTCTCTTGTGTTTTCTACATCTCCTAAGATTGTTTTAGCTAGCAAACCTGTTTCTTTATCAATAATAAATTCTTTTTCAGGATCGCTTAATGAACAATTTGGAGATAAATAATGTTTTACCTTATAGCATCTTGTGTCATTAAGTTTTACGCTTTTTATTACAGCTACACTACTACATAGAATCATTTGATATAGATTGTCTGTTTCTAATATGTCTAAAACTTCACTGGCATGTAATGAACCAGTATGATTTATTTTAATTGTTTTAGAATCATTAGTTTCAGTAAAAGTATCTATTCTTTCGCCAGTATCATATATTGATATTTTCATAATTTCTCCTGCAGTATTTTTTCTCTCTATAAATACTGCTTGCCTTTTTCCTTTTTTGTAATAATCAAGTACACTTATATCTTCTGGTTTCGTTATAGTTGTTTTAACATGAAAATTTTCACTATCAATATATTTTGCAACCCTCTTTCTTAAATCTCTTACAATTAGAAAGTTTCGAAGTGAATAAATTAAAAATAATAAAATAATAGCAACTAAGATTATGCCTACTATTTTAAACACCTTTTTCTGATTCATATTCATCTCCCCTTTCATCTATAGTATAATTATACCATTTTGAGTGAAAAAATGCAAATATAAAAAAGATGGCACTATTTTGTACCATCTTCTCCCTGAAATATACATCAAAACATTTTACTACTTAGTTATTTGTTTTTGGTTTTGATTTGTTTTTAGTTTTGGTAAGCTAAAAGCGAATAGGTTGCATAAAGGTCCGTTGCATAGACCTCAATTTTATATGCTTTTCCATTACAATTATCTGTAATAAGCACATCCCTTTCGCCAGTAGCAAAAGTGTTAGTATAAATTTTTGACCAGTTTCCTAACCAATTTGTCTGATATACAACAACTTTCATTGGCCCATCACTATTTTTTAACCAAACCCGTAAATTGGCACCCTGTTCCGGATATACTACTCCAGTAGGAGGGGTTCCTTCGGGCAGATTAATGATTGTTTGATTTTCAACATAATACAATCCTTTTGAGGTTGCTCTAGCACTTAGGGTCTCAAGTTCTGTAGGAGCCATTGCATTAATGGTTACAAAATTCAATGAACAGATAATGCAAAGGCAAAATATCATTGCTAAAAATTTTTTCAATTCAAATACTCCTCTCAAAAGATGTATATTCAAGGAAATAATGCAAGGCAAAAACCTTACATTAAAATCAATTATACTATATTTTGTACATAGTTGTCAACTATTTATTAGTTTTCGATGGTGTAGGTTTGTAGGTTAGTCAATCATTTGTCACAAATTATTTAAAATAAATACTTTGAGCACCTATATTGCAAATAACGATTCTTCTTGACTTCTATATTTTTCTATGAATTCCCTGGGACTCAACCACTCTAACGGTCTCATTGGAAAATTATTATATTCTTTTCTCCATTCTTTTCCTTGATTTCTTAAATCTTCTAAACTATAAAATACTCTTTTATAATAAAATCTTTCTTGGTCTTTTCTATGGCTTCTTTCTACTCTTCCATTTTGTTTTGGTGTATGTGGCTTTATCACTTTATATTCTAACCCTAATTCTTCTAATGTCTTTTCAAACATCGTTTTTTTATTTTTCAGAAATGCTTGCCAACTTAATCTATTTGTGAATTCAAATCCATTATCTGTTTGTATTGTCTTTATTTTAAATGGAAAATATTTTACCAACCTTTTTGCAAATTCACTTGATGCATACGTATCATGTGCATTTGTAAACCATTTACTTGGGGTTTTTTCATATATTCCTATTCTTTGCATTACATGATACAACCCTTGTATTGTTCTTGTATATCCTGCTTGGCGTAATTTTATCCATAATACTACTAATCCTGTCTCTTTATTGTTTCTTTTGTAATTCTTTATTAATTTTATTTCTTCCTCTGTATGTTGATTTGGATGTGAATGAGGGCGTCTTGATTTATCTTTTAAACTTTCTAATGTTCCGTCATATCTGCTTCGCCATCTATATATTGTCCTTTTACATTCTCCAAATTTATATGCTGCCCTTGCTGTTCCATATTTTTTTGAAAATTTTACTACTGACTCTTTATATTTTAATCTATCTGTGATATTATTACTCATAAGAGAGCACCTCCGATATGTTTATTTTTGGTCATTTAAACAATATCATTTT
>USHY01000038.1 GCA_900554635.1 uncultured Clostridium sp.
AATTTTTAGGGCTTATGTTTAAAAATTTTTGGGACATTTTCAAAAATCATTGACACAGTTTTTTTGAAAAAAATAACAAAAATTCAAACTAAAATGCTTGAATTTTTCGTTTCCTTCATATATAATAGGAGTGACAAATTTTCAGGAAGGAAAGAGGATTAAAAATGGATAAAGTTGAAGAACAGATAATTAAAAGAGATATAGAAGAAGAAATGAGGACAGCCTATATTGATTATGCAATGAGTGTTATTGTAGCTCGTGCTTTACCTGATGTTAGAGATGGAATGAAACCAGTTCACAGAAGAATTTTATATACAATGCACGAAGATGGTTTTACACCAGATAAGCCTTATAGAAAGTGTGCAACAACCGTTGGAGATGTTTTAGGTAGATACCATCCACATGGAGACTCATCAGTATATGATGCTTTAGTTAGAATGGCACAAGATTTTTCATTAAGATATATGATGGTTGATGGACATGGAAACTTTGGTTCTATAGATGGAGACCCACCTGCTGCTTACCGTTATACAGAAGCTAGAATGTCTAAGATTGCACAATATATGCTTACAGATATAGAGAAAAACACTGTAGATTTTATGCCGAACTTTGATGATAGATTACAAGAACCAACAGTGTTACCAGCACAAATTCCAGCACTTCTTGCAAATGGCTCATCTGGTATAGCCGTAGGTATGGCAACAAATATACCACCACATAACTTAGGAGAATTAATAGATGGAATTATAAAAATAATCGATGAAGACAATGTTACAAACGAAGACCTTATGCAAGTAATTAAAGGACCAGATTTTCCAACAGGTGCAACAATTTTAGGTAGAGAAGGCATAAAAGAAGCATACACAACAGGCCGTGGAAAGATTACACTAAGAGCAGAAGCTGAAATTGAGGAAATGTCTGGAGGAAAACAAAGAATTGTTGTATCTTCATTGCCATATCAAGTAAATAAATCAAAATTAATAGAAAACATTGCAGATTTAGTAAAAGAAAAAAGAATAGAAGGAATTTCTGCAGTTAGGGATGAATCAGATAGAGAAGAAAAAGTTAGAGTGGTTATTGAATTAAAAAGAGATGCAAATCCACAAGTTGTACTAAATTTACTATACAAATTTACACAAATGCAAGACACTTTTGGTATAATTATGCTTGCATTAGTAAATGGAGAACCAAAAATATTAACACTTAGAGAATGTTTAGACCACTATATAGAACATAGAAGAAAAGTAATTTTAAGAAGAACAAAATTTGACTTAGACAAAGCAGAAGCAAGAGCACATATATTAGAAGGTTTAAAAATAGCACTTGATAATATAGATGAAGTAATTAATATAATTCGTTCAGCATATGATGATGCAAAAGAAAGATTAATGGAAAGATTTGGATTATCTGATATACAAGCTCAAGCAATACTAGATATGAGACTAAAAACATTATCAGGTTTACAAAGAGAAAAAATTGAAGAAGAATACAACGAATTAATGAAATTAATTGCTCACTTGAAAGAAATATTAGCAAGTGAAACACTTGTATATGGAATTATAAAGGAAGAATTACTAGAAATCAAAGAAAAATTCGGAGATGACAGAAAAACAAAGATAGTTGCAGCAGAAGGAGAATTTGAAGTAGAGGACTTAATAAAAGAGGAACAAAGCGTTATAGCCCTAACACATTTTGGCTACATTAAGAGAATGCCAATTGATACATATAAGAGCCAAAAGCGTGGAGGAAAAGGAATTACAGGAATTACAACAAAAGAAGATGATTTTGTAAAACAAATATTTACAGCTTCAACACATGATACAATATTATTCTTCAGCAATAAAGGCAAATTATATAAATTAAAAGGATATGAAATTCCAGAATCTGGAAGAACAGCAAAAGGCACTGCAATAGTAAACCTACTTAGCCTAGATGCAGGAGAAAAAGTATCAACAATAATACCAATACAAAATTTTGCAGAAGGAAAATATTTGCTATTTGCAACAAAAAATGGATTAATTAAAAAGACGGCATTAACAGAATATAATTCAGCAAGAAAAACAGGATTACTATCAATAACATTAAAAGATGATGATGAGCTAATTGATGTAAGGCTAACCGATGGAGAAGATAATGTTGTATTAGTTACAAAGCAAGGTCTATGTATAACATTTAGCGAAAGAGATGTAAGACCAATAGGAAGAGTTTCACAAGGTGTAATAGGAATTAGGTTAGATGAAGAAGATTCAGTAATTGGAATGGAATCAATAATTCAAGGAAGTAAATCAACACTTCTTGCAATAACAGAAAATGGATTTGGAAAAAGAACAGAATTAGATGAATACAGAGTCCAAACAAGAGGTGGTAAAGGAGTTATAACATATAAAATCACACCAAAAACAGGAGTTATAGTAGGAGTAAAAATAGTAAATGATGAAGATGATGTAATGCTAATAACAGATACAGGAACTATAATCAGGCTAAATGTTGCGGAAATAAGCATTTTAGGACGCTCAACACAAGGAGTAACATTAATGAGAACAAACGAAGGAAAAGTAGTAAGCATTGAAAAAATTGAACCAGAAAAAGAAGACTAATTAAAAACAAAAAAATATACCTTTAAAGTAAAGAACTTTGAAGGTATATTTTTTAATTTAATTATTGCATAATAAGGTGAAATTTGCTAAAATAGATAATGAAAAAAAGGAGAAAAAAATGGGCCTAAGATTTATATATGGAACAGCAGGAACAGGAAAAAGTTCATTCTGTTTCGAAGAAATAAAAAATATAAAAAATAAAAATGAAAAAATATATATAATAACCCCAGAACAGTTTTCTTATTCTGCAGAAAAGAAATTGCTAGATATATTAGAAGAAAATTCCTCAATTAATGCAGAAGTAATAAGTTTTAACAGAATGGCAAACAGGGTATTTACAGAAGTTGGAGGGCTAAATGATATTCTGATATCCAAATCTAGTAAAGCAATGCTGATTTATTCTATTTTAGAAAAAGAAAAAAGAAATTTAAAATATTTAAATTCATCAAATGATAATATTGAATTAATTATTAAAGAAATAACTGAATTTAAAAAACATAATATTTCAACTCAAAAACTAGAAACAGGAATAAATGAAATTAAAAATATTGTTTTAAAAGAAAAATTAAATGATATAAATAAAATATATAATATATATGAAAATTATATGAAAAATAAATATATTGATGAAGAGGATTTATTAACAAAATTATATAACAAACTTCCAGAAAGCAAAATGTTTGATAATTCAATAGTGTACATAGATGAATTTTCTGGATTCATAAAACAGGAATATAATATAGTAACTGAAATATTAAAAAAAGCAAAACAAGTAAGTATCACGATATGTACAGATGATTTAAGTGAAAACACAGAGAAAGAAACAGACATTTTTTATTTTAACAAGCAATTTAAAAAGTTATTAACAGATTGTGCACAAAATGTGGACAAAAAACTGGAAAAATCTATTTTTTTAAATTCAAAAAATAGATTTAAAAATAAAGAACTATTATATTTAGAAGAAAATATTTATAATAAAAATTCAAAAAAATATTTAGAAGAAAATAAAAATATTAAATTATTTTTAGCAAAAAACCCATATACCGAGTTAGAGCATGTAGCCGAAGAAATTAATAAATTAATTAGAGAAGAAAAATATAAATATAATGATATTGCAATAATAACAAAAAATATTGATTCAATAAATAATATAGCTAAGGCAATTTTTTCAAAATATAATATTCCAATATTTATTGATGAGAAAACAGAAATTACAGAAAATGCAATTATTAAATATATCCTATCAATTTTAGAGATTTACTCTAGTAATTGGAACACAGATTATGTATTTAATTATATTAAATCAGGGTTTTTAGATATAGAAGAAAAAGAAGTATATAACCTTGAAAAATATACTAAAAAATATGGAATAAATAGAGCCAAATGGTATAAAGGAAAATGGATTGAAAATGAAGACATTAGAGAGAAAATAATTAATCCATTATTAGAGTTAAAAAAGGAATTAGAGCAAGAAAAAACAGCAAAAAATATTACAGAAAAAATATATAAATATTTAATTAAAAATAATATTCAAGAAAAAATAAATAAAAAAATAAATGAGTATAAAAAAATTGGAGAAACAGCAATTGCGGAAGAATACAAAGCAAGTTTAAATGTTTTAATTGATGTATTAGATGAAATTGTAGAAATTTTCGGCAATGAAAAAATAACAATTGATAAATATAAAGAAATATTAAAAACAGGATTAAAAAATAGAGAAGTTGGAAAAATTCCACAAAATATCGACCAGGTAATTCTTGGCGATATAGATAGAACTAGAAGCCATAAGGTTAGGGCAGTATTTATTATAGGTATTAATGATGGAGTATTTCCAAGTGTAAACAAAACAGAAGGATTTTTAAATGATAATGATAGAGAAGTTTTAAAAGAGTGCAATTTAGAAATTGCAAAAGGAACACTAGATAATTTATTTGAGGAACAATTCAATGTATATAAAGCTTTAACAACAGCAGAAGAAAAAGTTTATTTATCATATACATCATCTAATAAAGATGGAGATGCCCAAAGACCATCAATTATTATTAATAAAATAAAAAAAATATTTCCAAAATTAAAAGAAGAAAGTGATGTAATAAGTACAAAATCACTAATTACAAATGAACAAGCTACATTTGGGGAATTATTGAAAAATATTAGGAAAATAAAAAATGGTGAAAAAATAGAAGATATTTGGGTAGATGTATATAATTGGTATTTACAAAACAATAACTGGAAAGACAGATTAAATAAAAGCATGGAAGGATTAAACTATACCAATAAAGCAGAAAAATTAACTTCTCAGAATATAGAAAAACTATACGGAAACAAGCTAAGAACCAGTATATCAAGACTAGAAAAATACAAAAATTGTCCTTTCTCATTTCACTTAACATATGGATTAAAAATCAAACCTGAGGAAGAATATAAACTAAATTCATTAGATACAGGCTCATTTATGCATGATATTGTAGATACTTTTTTTGAGAGAATATCAAATTTTGAAGAAATTACTAATGAGGAAATAGAAAAAATAGTAGAAGAAATAATTAATGAAAAATTAAAACTAGAAAAAAATTATATTTTTTCAACTTCTCAAAAATTCATTACATTAACAAGCAGACTAAAGAAAACAATAAAAGAATCAATAAAATATATAGTATATCAAATTAAAAATAGTGAATTTAAGCCTGAAGGACATGAGGTAGAATTTACCAAAGCTGATGGTGATATGGAAATATATGGAAAAATTGATAGACTAGATATAGCAGAAAATGAAGAAGGTCAATATATAAGAATTATAGACTATAAATCATCAAAAAAGAATGTGAACTTAAATGAAATGCTTGCGGGAACGCAAATACAGCTTATAACATATATAGATGCAATATCAGAGCAAATGAAAAAAGAGCCAGCTGGCATATTTTATTTTAATTTAATTGAGCCCATTGTTAATGGAAACCCTAATTTTACAGAAGAAGAAATAGATGAAAATATAAGAAAACAATTCAAATTAAATGGTTTATTATTGGCAGATTTAAAAGTAGTAAAAATGATGGATAAAAATTTAAAACAAGGTTCTTCAAACATAATTCCAGCATTTATTGATAAAACAGGTAATTTAAGTAATTCAAAATCTAATACAATAACAAAAGAACAATTTGAATTTTTGCAGAAAAAAATACGAAAATTATTAAAAGAAATACAAAAAGAAATTTTCAGTGGAAACATTGATATTAAACCAATGTATAATAAAGCAAAAAAACAAGCTTTTTGCAAAAATTGTGAATTTAAAACAATTTGTGCATTTGACCCAAAACAAAATAAATATGAGTATATACAAAATAAAAAACAAAAATTAATTTTAGAAGAAATTCAAGAAGAAATTGGAGGAAGGAAATGGAAAGAATAGGTTTTTATGCAGGCTCATTTGACCCGTTTACAAATGGGCATTTACAGATAGTAAAAAAAGCAACAAAGATTTTTGATAAAGTAATTGTTGGAATAGCTTATAATAGTGAAAAAGAAATTAGAATTGATAAAGAAAAAATGAAAGAAGCAATAGAAAAAACAATAAAACAATTAAATATTCAAAATGTTCAAGTTACATTATATACAGGGCTTACAGCTGAAGAGGCGAAAAAAAATGGAGCAAATATTTTAGTAAGGGGTTTAAGAAATGGAACAGACTATCAGTACGAGGAAAATATTGCGGAAACAAATGAAAAAATATTTGGATTAGATACTTGCTATTTTAGGGCTGGAGATTTAGGATATTTGTCATCAAGCTTAGTAATGGAACTTTGGAATAATGGAGCAGATATTTCTCGGATTTATTCCAGAGGAGGTTTTTAAAATTCTAAAAAAATAGAGGTATAATATGGTAATAGGAGTTACGGGAAATTCTGGTTCAGGGAAGAGTGAAGTTTCAAAAATTTTGGCCAAGAAAATAAATGCAATAATTATTAATGCAGATGAAGAGGTAAAAAAATTATCAGAACCAGGAAATATTTATTATGAAAAAATAATAAAAAAATTCGGAAAAAATATTTTAGAAAATAAAAAAATAAATAAAAATAAATTAGCTGATTTAATTTATAATAATAAAAAGGCAAGAAAAAAAATAAATAAATTAACTAATAAATATGTAGTAAAAGAAATCATTAAAAAAACAAAAATTGAAAAAAATAAAAATAATAATGTTATTTTAGATATTCCATTATTGTTTGAAAGTAAATTAAATAAAATATGTAATTTTACTGTGGCAGTAATTGCAAAAGAAGAAATAAAAATTAATAGAATAATTAATAGAGATAATACAAATGAAAATATTGCTAAGGCAAGACTTAATATTCAACCAAATGATGAATTTTATAAAAAAAGAGCAAGTTTTATAATTGAAAATAATGAAAATTTAGAAAAAATAGATTTGGAGGAAATATGTACGAAAATTGGGAAGAACTAGAAGAGGCCTGCAAAGATTGTAATAAGTGTAAGCTATGTAATGGAAGAAAAAATGTGGTAATTGGTACAGGAAATAAAAATGCTGATTTAATGTTCATAGGTGAGGGGCCAGGAGCAGATGAGGATGTTCAGGGAATACCTTTTGTTGGGAAAGCACGGACAACTTATGAATAAAGCTTTTGTTGGAGTAGGAATTAATAGGGAAGCAGTGTATATTGCAAATATAGTAAAGTGTAGGCCACCTCAAAACAGAAATCCAGAAAAGGATGAGGCTGATGCGTGCAGAGATTATATTGTTTCTCAAATAAAGCTAGTAAATCCGAAAATTATAGTTTTGCTTCGGAAGTGTAGCACTTAAAAATATACTAGGTGAGGAATATGGAATTACTGCAAGCAGAGGGAAATGGTTTGAGAAAGATGGAATAAAGATTTTACCAACTTTTCATCCAGCAGCACTTTTAAGAGATGAGAGTAAAAAGATATTTTTTTGGAGAGATTTAAAGCTAGCAAAGAAGGAGTTGAATTCTTAAATGAAAATAGAGCACTTCCGTATGGAAATGCTCTAAATTTTTATTTATGTTATTGTTCACCTAGAATAACATTAACTTTTTTATATTCATTTTTTCTATAGAATTCAATTTCTACTGTATCTCCAATATTTTTTGTGTTTTTTATTTCATTTAATTCATCCATTGTAGCAACTTGTTTTCCATCGAATTTAACAATAACATCTCCAGATGTTAAACCAGCTTGTTCAGCACCACTGCTTTTTACAACACTATCTACATAAATTCCTTTTGTTAGTCCATTTCTTATAGCAGTTGCTTCATCTATGGCTAAGCCAGATATTCCTAAAAAAGGTCTTGTAATTTTTCCTTTTTCAATTAATTCTTTATAAATACTTATAGTATCATTAATTGGTATTGCAAAGCTTACACCTTCAATTCCAGAGCCTGCAAGTTTAAGAGTTGTAATTCCAATTACCTGTCCTTTGCTATTAACTAATGCACCACCACTGTTTCCAGAGTTTATTGCACAGTCAGCTTGAATAACTTTATATACTCTATTATCAACAGTCATTTCTCTGTTTAGGGCACTAATAATTCCTGCAGTTACGGAATTCTTTAATCCGTAAGGGTCACCGATTGCTAAAACAAATTCACCAACTAGTACAGAGCTTGAGTCTCCAAATTCTGCAGCTGTAAGGCCGGTTTTATCAATTTTTAGAACTGCTAAATCAGTTTGGTCATCAGAGCCAACTATTGTTGCATCATATTCAGTTTTATCGCCATAAAGTGTTACCTTAATTGATTTTGCATCTGAAACTTGATAAAATGAAGATGAATCAGAAGAGCTTATAACATGGTTGTTTGTAAGTATATAACCATCTTCACTAATAATAACACCAGAACCAGAACCTGAACTTGTTTTTGCAAGTCCCATATAGTTTATATCATATTCTACAGATATGCTTACCATAGATGGCAAGGCTTTATTGGCTGCATAAATTGCAGTATCTGAATAATTAGAAAGTGAAACCTGAGATAAATTTGCATTAAAAACCTCAGAAATACTATTATTATGACCTGAAGCAGTATCAACAGTATCACTACCAGCCGTAGAGAAATTACTATAAATTAAAACAGCACAAACAGCTCCTACAATAGCTGAAATGAATGATATTAAAACCGTTTTGAAAACAGATTTAACATTTGAACTTGAACTCTTAGACATCTCGAATTTTTGGAAAAAATCATTATTGTTTTCCATAAACATTACCTCCATAAATATATTATACTTAACAAAAATAATAATACAAGCTGAACATTAAAAAATAATTAAATTAATATATATTTTTATATTAAATTTGTAAAAAAATTTTTAAAAATATACACTCAAATTTACTCAAAAAGTATTGACAATAAGGAGCAAATAGGATAAACTATCAATGTAAATTTTAAAAAAGTTTACAAAAAGCAAATAAACAACCAAAGTAAAAACTTAATAAATTTTTAAGGAGGAGAACAGAAAATGAATTTTAAATTAAAAAACAAATCTGGAATA
>USHY01000039.1 GCA_900554635.1 uncultured Clostridium sp.
AATAAAGAAATGGCAAAAATAGATTGGGAAAACAAAACAGCGGTTGAAATAAAAAATCTTGTAAGAGGATTAAACCCAATAATGGGAGCATATACAATATATAATGGTAAAAAAATAAAAATATGGAAAGCAGATTGCTTAGAATTACCAGCGTTTATAAAAGAACATCCAGAATTTAAAGAATACAAAAAAAGATTGGAAGAAATGGCAGGGGGAGCAGTAATTTATTCAGATTTAAAAGATGGACTTTGTGTAAAAGCAAAAAATAGCGTGCTTTTAGTACAAGAAGTTCAAGCAGAAAACGCAAAAAGAATGCCAGTTCAAGACTTTTTAAGAGGAAATTTAATTCAAACAGGAGAAATTTTTGAATAAAATGGAAGAAATTTGTAAAAAAATAGTAGAAAAATTAAATGAAAATAAACAAACAATATCATTCATGGAATCTTGCACAGGTGGCTTTTTAGCTAATAGTATAACAAATATTTCTGGTGCATCAAATGTGCTAAAAGTAAGCTTAGTAACATATTCTAGTGAGTATAAGATAAAGTTTGGCGTTAATGAGAATGTAATAAAAAAATATACAGTTTATAGCCAAGAGACATCAATTGAAATGGCTAAAAACATAGTTCAATTTGCAAAAAGTAACATTGGTGTAGGAATAACTGGAGAACTTGGAAATACACTAAATAATAGTCCAAAGGTTTATTATACAGTTTATTTTAAAGATAAAAACAAATATATAAATAAAACAATAACTACAACTAAAAGCAAAAGGAAAGATATGAAAGAAGAAATTGCAAAAAAGGTTTTTGAAGATATCTGGGAGGAAATTAAATAATGAGTTTTATAAACACAAAATTAAAAGACTTTGAAGAAAATTTAAAAAATAAAAAAATTGCTATAATTGGTTTAGGAGTAAGCAATATTCCGTTAATAGACTATCTGCACGATTTCCAAGCTAAAATAACAGTTTTTGATAAAAGAAATGAAGAAAAAATAGATAAAGGTGTTTTAGAAAAAATAGAAAACTATAAAATATCTAAAAATTTTGGAGAAAATTACTTGTCAAACCTAAAAGATTTTGATATAATTTTTAAGTCACCATCATGTAGACCAGATTTACCTGAAATTGAGGCAGAAGTTAAAAGAGGGGCAATTTTAACATCAGAAATAGAAAAAGTTTTAGAATTAGCACCTTGTAAAATAATTGCTGTAACAGGTAGTGATGGAAAAACAACAACTACATCATTAATATATGAAATAGTAAAACAAAAATACAAAGCATATTTAGGTGGAAATATTGGAATACCACTGTTTACAAAGATTAAAGAAATGCAACCAGAAGATATTGTTGTATTAGAACTTAGTAGCTTCCAATTAATGACTATGAAAAAAAGTCCAGATATTGCAGTAGTTACAAATGTTACACCAAACCACTTAGATATTCATAAATCTTATGAAGAATATATTGAAGCAAAGAAAAATATTTTTCTAAATCAAAATGAAGACAATACTTTAGTTTTGAATTACGATAATGAAATAACAAAAAACTTTGCAAAAACAGCAAAATCAAAAGTTATATTCTTCAGCAGTAAAGAAAAAATAGAAAATGGCGTTATATATGATGATGGAATCATAAAAGTTTCAGAAGATGGACTTAGAAGACATCTACTAAAACTAAAAGATACACATTTAAGAGGAACACACAATGCAGAAAATATATGTGCAGCAGTAGCAGCAACAAAAGGTTTAGTTCAAATAGAAGACCAAATAAATGCAATAAAAGGCTTTGAAGGTGTACCACACAGAATAGAATTTGTAAGAGAAATAAATGGCTCTAAATGGTATAATGATTCAATAGCATCAAGCCCAACAAGAACAATAGCAGGGCTAAATTCATTTGATGAGGAAATCGTTCTAATAGCAGGTGGATATGATAAGCATTTAGATTATGAACCAATAGCTAAACCAATATTAGATAAGGTAAAAACATTAATTCTACTTGGCCAAACATCAGGAAAGATATTAAATGCAGTAAAGGAAAAACAAGGAGAATTAGGAATTAGAATAGATATATTTAAAGTAGATACATTAGAAGAAGCAGTAGAAAAAGCAAAAATGGAAGCAAAACCAAATCAAGTAGTATTATTTTCACCAGCAAGTGCAAGCTTTGATATGTTCAAAAACTTCGAAGAAAGAGGGAATAAATTCAAAGAACTAGTGAAAAATCTATAAGGGAGGTAATGAAAAATGGTAATCGATCCAAAAGGAAATTTATTTGAGGAAAGAAGAAAAAAAGACAGAAGAACAGGAATTGATAGAAGAAAAAAGGATGAAGCAATAGATACAGACAAAAGAAAAGAAGACAGAAGGAAAGGGGACAGAAGAGATCCTAAAAACGGGTACAAAGCTTAAGAAATAAAGGCTTAGAAACAAAATAAGCCTTTCATCCCGATGTGGCGGAACTGGCAGACGCACACGACTCAAAATCGTGCGGGAAACCATGTGGGTTCGAGTCCCACCGTCGGGACCAATATAAAATATGTTAAATGCAATAGTTTTTTTAAAAAAATTTAAAAAATTTTAAAAAAACTATTGCATTTTTGTTTTTTATATTATACAATGGTAGCGAAGTGGAGAAAAGTGGTAGAAAGTGGTACCAAAAAGAGGTGAAAAATTTTGCTAATAGGTGAATATTCACATTCAATCGATACAAAAGGTAGATTAATAATGCCAGCCAAATTGAAAGAGGACATTGGTGAGAGCTTTGTAATTACTAAAGGGTTAGATGGATGTTTATTTGCATATTCAAAAAAAGAATGGCAAAATTTTGAGGAAAAACTAAGAACATTCCCACTTACTAACAAGGATGCAAGAGCTTTAATGAGATTTTTCTTGGCAGGAGCAATGGAGTGCGAAATAGATAAACAAGGAAGATTTTTAATTGCAAGCAATTTAAGAGAATTTGCAGGGTTAGAAAAAGATGTAGTCATTATTGGTGTACTAAATAAAATTGAAATATGGAGCAAGGAAAAATGGCTAGAATATAGTGAAAAAGAAAATAATGAAGCAGATGATATTGCAGAAAAAATGGCAAATTTAGATTTAGGTATATAACTTGCAAAAGTTTATATAAAAACCAAAGAAGAAAAAAATTAAGAAACATAAGATTCTAAATAAACAAAAGAACTTTAACTGAAATTACAAAAGAAAAATAATTAAAAAACAAAAAACACAAAAGACAAGAATTTTTAAAGGTAACCAAAAAACACACATAAAACAAACAAATACAAAAGATAATGAAATACTAAAGACAAAATTTTAAAAATATAACAAAAGAATAAAATATTTACAAAAGCAAAACCTATACAAACTAAAGAGTGAATTGATGTACTATTAGCAGCAGTTGGTATATACTAAAACCAACTGCTTAAGTGTTATTAAAGGAAAATAGAGGTCAAAATAGATGAAAGAATTTGAGCATATCCCAGTTTTACTTAATGAATGTATTGAAGGTTTAAAAATAAAGGAAAAAGGAATATATGTTGATGGAACACTTGGAGGAGCAGGACATAGTTTTAGAATTGCTACGAAGCTTAATAATACAGGAACTTTGATAGGGATTGATAGAGATGCAGAAGCAATTCAAAAGGCAAAAGAAACATTAAAAGAATTTAACAACATTATATATGTTCAAGATAATCATGATAATATTAAAGAAATATTATCAAAACTAAATATAGAAAAAGTTGATGGAATTCTATTAGATTTAGGAGTTTCATCATATCAAATAGATGAAGAAACAAGAGGATTTAGCTATACAAAAAATAGTCCTTTAGATATGAGGATGGATAAAAATCAAAAATTAACAGCAGAGTATGTTGTAAACGAATATACAGAAGAAGAATTAGCAAATATAATTTATAAATATGGAGAAGAGAAGTTCTCCAGACAAATTGCAAGAAGAATTTGTGAATATAGGAAAGAAAAAAGAATACAAACTACTTCAGAATTAGTAGAAATAATAGAAAAAAGTGTTCCTAGAAATAGTACAGGAGGTCACCCAGCAAAAAGAACATTTCAAGCAATAAGAATAGAAGTAAATAATGAAATTAAACCATTGTACAATACAGTTAAAAATGCAATTGATGTACTAAAACCCCAAGGAAGATTATGTATTATAACTTTTCATTCATTAGAAGACAGGGCAGTAAAGGAAGCATACCAAGATAGTGTAGGAAAGTGTACATGCCCACCTGATTTACCATATTGTGTATGTGGAAATAAACCAGAGGGAAAGATAATTACTAAAAAACCAATTTTACCAACAGAAAAAGAAATGGAAATAAACAGTAGAAGCAAAAGCGCAAAATTAAGAATTTTTGAAAAATTTTAAAAGGAGGTGCAAAAGAATGGCTAGAAGCTATAGCAAATATGAATATGAAACAAGTCCAAGAAAGCTTGAGCCATATTATGCACCAAAAAAAGATTTAGCAAAAAACAAACAAAAAAGTAACAAACAAGCCAATAATTCAAAGAAGCAAAAGGCGGAGCTGAAATTGAAGTTTAAAATTGTATTTTATCTTGTAATAGGATTTGGAATATTATTTGCAATAAGTTACAGAAATGCCCAAATTGATGAAAATTTTGGAAAGGTTCAAACATTAAAATCTGATTTAGCAGCTGTAGAAAAAGAAAATGCACAATTAGAAGTTTCTATTGAAAGCACTTTAAACCTTACAAATCTTGAACAACAGGCAAGAAATATATTAGGAATGCAAAAATTAACTAACAAACAAACAGGATATATTAATTTGCCAAAAAGTGATTATACCGAAGTTGCAACAGAACAGGTAAAAATAGAGGAAAACAAAAGCTTAATAAAAACAGTAATAGATTTCGTAACACAATTATTTAAGTAAAAGAATATAAACATCTTTTTTGAATAAAATCAAAAGAGGTGTTTTTTTATGTGGGTTTCAGATATAGGCAGAAAACGAAGATTAAGAAATGTATTATTAATTGTTGTATGTATTCAACTAGCACTAACAGTAAGGATTGGAGTTTTACAATTAATTAAAGGTTCTGAACTTCAAGCAATGGCATATAGTCAACAAACTTTAAATAGAGCAGTAAACCCAAAACGAGGGAGAATATTAGATAGAAGTGGAAAAATAGAATTAGCTATTAGTGCAAGTACTGAAACGATTTCTATAAATCCAACAAATATCAAAGCTCAGAATAAAGAAAAGGTTGCAAGAGCATTAAGCGATATTTTTGAACTGGATTATGAAAAAGTCCTAAAAAAGGTTAAAAGAAAAACATCAATTGAAATCATTGTAAAAAAAGTTGATAAAGAAAAAACAGACAAATTAAGAGTTTGGCTAAATGAAAATAATATTACAACAGGAATAAATATTGATGAAGATACAAAAAGATATTATCCATATAGTAGCTTAGCTTCAAATATCATTGGGTTTACAGGAAGCGATAATCAAGGACTTGAAGGATTAGAGAGTTATTATGATGAAATTTTAAGTGGAAAACCGGGAAAAATATTAAAGCTAACAGATGCAAATGGCTCTGATATGGGAGTTGAAGGAGAGGATTATATTTCTGCTGAGAATGGAAACGACATAGTACTTACAATTGATATGACAGTTCAATCCATTGCAGAAAAGCATTTAAAAGAAGCTTGCATAGATAATGTCTGTACAGATGGTGGAAATGTAATAATTATGAATCCAAAAAACGGTGATATTCTTGCAATGGCAACATATCCAAATTACGATTTAAATTCACCATATCAAATTAATAATGAAGAAATAAAAGGTGTATGGGATACACTAAGTGGAGGAGAAAAAAGCAATTATTTACTACAAATGTGGAGAAACAAGGCAATATCAGATACATATGAGCCGGGTTCAACATTCAAACTTGTAACATCATCAGCAGCTCTTGAAGAAGGAATAACAGATACAGATAGAGCAGGAGAGTTCAACTGTTCTGGTTCAATAACTGTTGCCGGAGCTAGAATAAAATGCTGGAGATATTATAGACCACATGGAAGCCAAAGTCTAAGGCAAGCACTAATGAATTCTTGTAACCCAGTATTTATAGGAATAGGTCAAAAGCTTGGTGTACACACATATTATAGCTACCTAGAAAAATTCGGATTATTAAGAAGAACAGGAATAGACTTACCTCGGAGAAGCAAATAGCATATTTTTAAAAGAAGAAAAAGCAGGACCTGTAGAATTAGCAACAATTTCATTTGGGCAAAGATTTGAGGTAACACCAATTCAAATGATAAAAATGTTAGGAACCATAGCAAATGGAGGAAAAGCAGTTAATCCAAGATTAGTAAAGAGCATAATAGATTCAAAAACAGGAGAGGAAAAAGAAATTGCAGTAGAACAAGGTGAGCAAGTTATATCAAGAGAAAATGCCAACAAAGTACTTAATATGATGCAATCTGTAGTTGATGAAGGAACTGGAAAAAATGCAAGAGTAGAAGGATACAATATTGGTGGAAAAACAGGAACATCAGAAGATGGAGTAAATACAGGAAAAAGAATAGCCTCTTTTGTTGGAGTTGCAGACACATCAAACCCAGAACTTGTAATGATTGTAATTCTTTACAACCCAACAGGTGAAGGGGGGCACCAAGGAGGTGGGGTTGCAGCACCAGTTGCAGGAAAAATTTTAGCCGAAGTGTTACCTTATTTAGAAATAACTAAAAACAACGAAGAAATAAAAGAAACAGTAAAAATGCCAAATGTAACAGGAATTACATTTAAAGAGGCAAAACAAAAATTAAAAGATGCAGGAATTGAAACAAACAGTAGCTTTGAAGCAGATACTATTATAACTAACCAATTGCCTAAAGAGGGAATAAATATAGAAAGTGGAACAAATGTTATTTTATATGGAGAATAGGGAGAGTTTACAGAATTTGCATTTAAGTATGTGGGTGTGTTATAATTGATATTGTCGTTAGACTTATGGCCCAAATAACATTTAGAAAGGAAATAGCACCATGAAAAACATCTTCTTTAGCGACGGAACCCGGAATTTGTATGGCACAAGATTTGGCGTGGCAGTTGAGTACAACCTGGAAGTTAATGAGAATGGAAGATGTGTTTTGAGCTTCCAGCCCAAAACAATACAGGCCGAAGGCCCGTACTATCCTTCTCACACGAAGGCACAGATGGTAAGTGAATGCACATACCGTGTTGCACAGGAAAAACAGACAGTGATTCTCATGGTATATGGTAAAGAAATCCTTGTAACCAAAAAGGAAACAATGGAAGAAATCCATACCGAAATCATTGCTAAGGTTAAGCAAATCTTCACCATTGATAAAACTGTGCCCTTGGATGTACAAAGACAGGCAAACGCGATACTAAATGACCTTGTACAGTACATTGACATTTTCTAAAGTGAAGGCCCGCAATTCCTCAAATGAGGATTGCAAGCTAGGTAGAATAAAATCTGCCTAGCTTCTTTTTTTATCATAAAACACAAAAAAATGTCCGGAAAATATTGTAAAATAAGCAAAAATGTGATATTCTATATAGTATGTAAAAATGGAGAGTGAAATATATGAAAGACCAAATTTTAAAAATTGAAGAAAATGCAAAACTAGAAATTGAAAAAGCTGAAACTTTGCAAGCTTTAAATGAGGCAAGAGTTAAATTTTTGGGCAAAAAAGGTGAGCTAACAGCCGTTTTAAGAGGCATGGGAGCATTATCTGCAGAAGAAAGGCCTATTATTGGAAGCTTTGTAAATGAAACTAGAGATTTGATTGAAAATCTTATTGAAGAAAAAGAAAATAAGCTTAAACAACAAGCATTAAATGAAAAACTTAGCAAAGAAAAAATAGATATAACAATGCCAAGTAAAAAAACTGAAATTGGTTCAATTCACCCAATTACAGGTGTTATAGATGATATTAAAGAAATCTTTTTAGGTTTAGGATATGAAATTGCAAGTGGACCAGATATTGAAAAAACTTATTATGTTTTTGACCAGTTAAATACACCAATAGACCACCCAGCAAGAGATTTACAAGATACTTTTTATATAAACGAAAATGTTGTATTAAGGTCACAAACTTCATCAGTTCAAATTAGAGTTATGGAAAATCAAAAACCACCAATCAAAATAATTTGTCCAGGTGCAGTATATAGGTCAGATAGTGTTGACCCAACACACTCACCAGTGTTCCACCAAATAGAAGGACTAGTTGTTGATAAAGGAATAACAATGTCAGACCTAAAAGGAACACTTGAAACATTTGCTAAAAGATGTTTAGGAGAAAACACTGAAATAAGATTTAGACCACATCATTTCCCATATACAGAACCAAGTGCAGAAGTAGATGTATCATGCTTTGTATGCAAAGGTAAAGGTTGTAGAGTATGCAAAAATGAAGGTTGGATAGAGCTTTTAGGTTGTGGAATGGTACATCCTAAAGTATTAGAAAACTGTGGAATAGATCCAAATGTATATTCAGGTTTTGCCTTTGGATTTGGAGCAGAAAGAATAGCAATGGCAAAATACGGAATAGATGATATGAGATTATTATATGAAAACGATGTTCGTTTCTTAAAACAATTTTAATATAAATAAAAATTGAAGGAGAAAATTATGAAAACTAGTGTAGAATGGTTAAGAGAATATGCTGATGTAAATGTAGATGTAAAAACATTAGCAGATAGATTAACAATGACAGGTTCAAAAGTTGAAACAATTGAACAAAAAGGAAATAATATAAAAAATGTTGTTGTAGGTAAAATATTAGAAATAACAAAACATCCAGATGC
>USHY01000040.1 GCA_900554635.1 uncultured Clostridium sp.
TTACATGTTGCAACACATCTTTTACACATTATACATTTACTATTATCTCTAACAATTGATGGAGAAAATTCATCTATAAAAGCTTTTTCTTTTTGTCCTTCATATTGAATTTCTGTTACTCCAAATTGGTCTGCTAGTGTTTGTAATTCGCAGTTACCATTTCTTACACATGTTAAGCAATCTCTATTATGTGCAGATAAGATTAAATCTAGTATTGTTTTTCTTGCTTCATGCAATTCTGTAGTATCTGTAGTTACTTTCATTCCTTCTTCTACTATTGTTCTACAAGATGGAACAAATCCTCTTCTTCCTTCTATTTCTACAATACAAATCCTACATTCTCCTGCTTGATTTATATCTTTAAGGAAGCAAAGTGTTGGTATGTCAATACCTATTTGTTTTGCTGCTTGAAGCACTGTTGTTCCTTTTTCTGTTTCAAGTTCTTTGCCGTTTATAGTTAGTTTAACTTTTTCAGACATTTCCGTTTTCTCCTTTCCTATATAGCCTTAAAATTACACTTTGATGCACATAGTCCACACTTTATACATTTATTTGGATCTATCCTATAGCCTTCTTCTCTGTTTCCTATAATTGCTCCTACTGGGCAATTTCTAGCACATAATCCACATCTTTTGCACTTTTCTGGGTTTATTTGCATTTTCTTTAGTGCCTTACACTCTGAAGCCGAACAGTCTTTTTTATTTATATGTGCTTCATATTCATCTCTAAAATAATGAATTGTACTTAATACTGGGTTTGGTGCTGTTTGGCCAAGTCCACATATTGAGGTTTTCTTTATTGTTTCTGCAAGTTTTTCAAGCTTTTCTATATCTCCTTCTGTCCCCTTTCCTTCTGTAATTTTTTCTAGCATTTCAAGCATTCTTTTTGTTCCTACTCTACAAGGTGTACATTGTCCGCAACTTTCATCTACTGTAAAGCCTAAGTAGAATTTTGCTAGGTTTACCATACATTTTGAATCATCCATTACTATAAGTCCACCAGAGCCCATCATTGAGCCTATTTGTGCTAAAGATTCATAGTCTATTGGTGTATCTAAATTTTTTTCTGGTATACATCCTCCTGAAGGTCCTCCTGTTTGTGCTGCTTTAAACTTTCTGCCATTTGGAATTCCTCCACCTATATCAAATACAATTTCCCTTAAAGTTGTTCCCATTGGTACTTCTACTAATCCTACATTTACAACATTTCCACCTAGTGCAAATACTTTTGTTCCTTTTGATTTTTCTGTTCCAATACTTGAATACCATTTTGCTCCGTTTAGAATTATTTTTGTTATGTTTGCATAAGTTTCAACATTGTTTATAAGAGTTGGCTTCATAAATAATCCTGCATTTGCTGGAAATGGTGGTTTTAGTCTTGGTCTTCCACTTCTTCCTTCAATTGATTCTAGTAATGCTGTTTCCTCTCCACATACAAATGCTCCTGCTCCGAAGTCTTACTTCTAGGTCAAATTCAAAATCAGTTCCAAATATGTTTTTACCGCAATATTCCATACTCTCTTGCTTGGTTTATTGCTGTTTGAAATCTATGTACTGCTATTGGGTATTCTGCTCTTACATAAATATATCCTTTATTGGCTCCTATACTATATCCTGCTATCATCATTGCTTCTACAACTGAATGTGGATCTCCTTCTAATATACTCCTATCCATGAATGCTCCTGGGTCTCCTTCATCTGCATTACACACTACATATTTTTGGTCACCTTTCGCCATTCTTGTAAATTCCCATTTTTTCCCTGTTGGAAAACCTGCTCCTCCTCTACCACGAAGCCCTGAATCTGATACCTCTTTTATTACTTCCTCTGGGGTCATTTCAAATAGTACTTTTTCTAGAGCTTTATAGCCATCAAATGCTATATATTCATCTATATTTTCTGGGTCTATTATTCCACAGTTTTTAAGGGCAATTCTTTTTTGCTTTTTATAGAAGTTTAATTCATCTAATTGTTTTACTGTTTTATCATCAATATCTTTGCATAATAGTCTTTCAACAATTTTTCCATCTACTATGTGTGTATTTATTATTTCTTCACAGTCTTCTGGTGTAACATGTGCATAAAACACATCTTCTGGTCTTATTATTACTATTGGACCTTTAGCACACAATCCGAAACAACCTGTTTGAATTACTTTTACATTTTTTATATTTTTTTCCTCAAGTATTTTTCTGAAGTTCTCTATTATTTTAGGAGATTTTGAAGATGTACACCCTGTTCCATGGCATACTAGTATGTGTTTTTCTCTTGTGTCTGCTTTTAAATTTACCCTTAGGTCTAATTCTTTTCTCTTTGATTCTCTTATTTCATGTATTTCTTCTAGTGATTTCATTTTTTAGTCCTCCTTTGCCATATATTCATCAATTACTTTATCTAATAACTCTGGAGTTGCTTTTCCATAAACCTCATCATTTACAGTAAATACTGGTGCTAGGCCACAAGCTCCAATGCACCTTGTTTCTTCTATTGAAAATTTTCCATCCTCTGTTGTTTGTCCTACATCAATTTTTAATTTTTCTTTTAATCTATCTAAAATTTTTTCGGAACCTTTTACAAAACAAGCTGTTCCTAAACATACTGATACATTGTATTTTCCCTTCGGTTTTAGACTAAATCTTGAATAAAAAGTTATAACACTATATATTTCCGCCATAGTTAACCCTAAATGTTCCGAAATAGCAAACTGAGCATTTTTAGGAATATAGCCATAGCTTTCTTGAACTTCGTTCAATATTTGAATTAAATTGCTTTTATCTTTTTGATATTTAGATAAAATTTTTTCCATTTTTTCATCTTTGTGGTCTGTTCCACAAGTACAATTGCAACTCATACAAGTTCCTCCTATTCTAATTTTAATACATTTATATTATAATATATTTTTTAAAAAAAGAAAGACTTTTTTTAGAAATTGATAGAATTTTATTTTATATTGCAAATTTTAACAACTGCATCATCTCAAAAAAGTAGTACATTACCCCTTTTCTTTCTATTTTTTCTTTTGTTTTAATTTGTATAGTATCTATAATCTCTGTTCCCTTGCTTACTGTTATTTCTCCAACTACTGTATTTTTCTCTACTGGTGCTTCAAATTTAACATTAGCTGTACTTGTAATATCAATATTTTCACTTTTTCTCATTGGATACATTGTATATTTGCCACTTTCAATATATATTTCTGGTCTAATTTTTTTGCCTTTATAAACTCTTATTCTATTTTTGTTTATTTTGCACCAACTTTCGTATTCCTCCTGCACTAATTGTGTTACATCAACTAATTCATAATTTTTATATGTATATTCTATTAATTTAATTGTATCTTGGGTTCTAATTTTTCTAGTATCTGCTCCTAGTACTACTGTTATTAGTTCAAAACCATCTCTTTCTACATAAGACACTAAGCATCTTCCTGCTTTGCTGGTATATCCTGTTTTTACTCCTTTTACTCCATTTAGATAGCCAAGAAGTTCATTAGTATTAGAAATTGCTTTTGGATATCCATTTATATTAACTGTGTATTCTTTTGTTGAAACAACTTGGCGTATTTTTGAATTTTTAAGAGCATTATCTGTAATAATTGCAAGCTCATAAGCTGTTGTATAATGGTCCTCTCTATCTAGTCCATGTGGTGTGATAAAATGCGTATTGTTAAGTCCTAAATTTTGGGCTTTCTGATTCATAAGATTTGAAAAGTTTTCAACACTACCTGCTATACTTATAGCAATTTGAACTGCTGCATCATTTCCAGAACATAACATTAGACCATATAGTAAATCATTATATGTTATTTTATCATCTGTATGTAATCCAAGTCTTGAGCCTATTGTGTTTGCTGCTTCTTTTGAAACAACTATCTCTTCATTTAATCGGTCTATGCCTAACTGTTCTAACATAACCAAAGCTGTCATAATCTTTGTGGTACTTGCCATTGGGACTTTAGTATTTTCATCTTTTCCCCACAAAATGGTTCCAGAACATCTATCATAAACTACTGCATGCCTAGATAGAATTGATATATCTTGCCCTTGCTTTACTTCATTTACTGCATCATCTAGCCATACATAATCCCAAGCATCTGGGTCTTCTTCATAAGCAAAACAACAGTTACAAACTGTTAATAACAAACTCAAAAAAATCAAAATAATTATTGATACAAAACTTTTTTTCTTCATTACAAATTCACCTTGTACATTTATATTCACATCTATTTGTTTTTATTTGCATTTTTGCTACAAAAATTCTATCATATAAAGTGATTTAATTCAACATTTTTTTTAATTTCAATTTTTTTTCCTTAACCTGTTTACAAATTTTAAAAAAGGATATATTATATTGTATATTAATATTAGAAAGGATGGTTTGTTTATGAGTGAGACTGAAAAGTTAAAAGATTTTTTGTTTTGCACTAGAAAATGTGGTTGGGATTCTGTTTCTGTTGATACAAAACAGGAAATTACTAAATTTTGCGATGAGTACATTCATTTTTTAAATAGAAGTAAAACTGAAAGAGAGGCTGCAAGCTTTATTACTGAAATTTTGGACAAGAATGGTTTTGTTAATATCAAGGATAAAATGATTTTAGTTCCTGGTGATAAGGTTTACTATGTAAATAGAGCAAAAGCTGTTTATGCTGCTGTTTTAGGCGTTAAACCTGTTGAAGCTGGTTTAAACATTATTGGTTCACATATTGATTCTCCAAGGCTTGATTTAAAACCAAACCCATTATATGAAGATACTGGTTTTGCATTTTTTAAAACACATTATTATGGAGGAGTAAAAAAATATCAATGGACTACTATTCCTCTTTCTATTCATGGTGTTCTTGTTAAAGCTAATGGTGAAAAAATCACTGTAAATATTGGTGATGATGAGAATGACCCTATATTTACTATTACAGATTTATTACCACACTTAGCTCAAGAGCAAATGGAAAAGAAATTAAAAGATGGAATTTCTGGAGAAGATTTGAATTTATTAATTGGAAGTATTCCAATTGGTGATGAAAATACTACTGAAAGAATTAAGTTAAACATTCTAAAAATCTTGAATGATAAATATGGAATTACTGAAAGAGATTTTGTAAGTTCTGAACTTGAACTTGTTCCTGCTTTTAAAGCAAGGTCTTTAGGCTTTGATAGAAGTATGGTTGCAGCTTATGGCCAAGATGATAAAATTTGTGCTTATACTTCTTTAAGAGCATTGCTAGATACTATGCAACCTGTAAGAACTGCAGTCTGCATCTTTGCTGATAAAGAGGAAATTGGTAGTATGGGAAATACTGGTATGGAATCTCATGTATTTGATACATTTATTTCTGAATTACTAAATAAAACAAATACTAATAGACCTAATTTATTAGATAAAGTTTTCTGCAATTCAAAAATGCTTTCTGCTGATGTTGATGCTGGTTTAGACCCAATATATGCATCAGTTTCTGAGAAAAACAATGCAGCATATTTAGGTATGGGAGTTGGATTAAACAAATATACAGGTGCTCGTGGAAAATCTGGTGCTTCTGATGCAAATGCTGAATTTGTTGCTCAAGTTAGAAATATATTTGAATCTAATAATATTGCTTACCAAGTAAGTGAACTTGGTAAAGTTGACACTGGCGGAGGCGGAACAATTGCCTACATTTTAGCTGATAAGGGTATTGATGTAATAGATTGTGGTGTTCCTGTTTTATCAATGCATGCACCTTATGAGGTAACAAGTAAATTTGATGTTTATGAAGCTTATAGAGCTTACTCAGCTTTTTGGAAAAACTAATTATATAAAAGAAAACAGAGATTCTTTTTTAGAATCCCTGTTTCGACTTTTAACTATTGTTTTTATTCAAAGTTTCTGTTCAAGGTAAACTGTGCTGCACTTCTTATCATATCGTCTTGATCTCCAACGGCTTTGTACAAAATGTCGTTAGGGCATTTCGGATTCAATACTACTAAGAGTCTTACAGCTTGATAGTCTCTGTAGAGGCGTTTAAGCGCATCTTCTGGGCAATTCTGGTGAATTGCTACAGATTTTCTAATTTCAATGTCATCCTCTTTTGAAAGACTTCTGAGAATGTCCGGTGGGCATATTTTGTTTGATGCAATGGCATTCTTTACATAGTTTCTGTCATCATTGGCCAAAAGTTCCAAAATTTCAACAGGACAACTAAGATTCCCTGCAACTGCTCCTCTGACACTCATGCACTTGTCTTTCGCCAATATGCTTAAGGTTTCTGCAGATGAGTTCTTGTTTTTTGCAACAAATTCTCTTACTCTTGCATCACTGTCGCTTGCAAGAAGTTTAAGAATTTTATCAGAGCAAATTTCGTTTCTTGCAACTTCCACTCTAATAAAAACATCCGGGTCTTCTGCTAGCTTTTCGAGAATCTCCAAGTGGCAGTATTTACTTGCCGCAACCTCTTTTTTGGTGTCTCCTCTTTTTGCAAGATAAGAGGTTACACCAAAGTCTTTTGCCTTGAGCATTCTTAGAACGCCCTTATTCCGAATAAGGGCATCTACGATTTCAGCATCGGTAAACAGGTTAATAATAGTTTCAAAGTCCATGATAATTCCTCCTAAAATAAATTTTTTCATGGTTGTGTTTTTACTCTGTAAAACGGAGTTTATATAGCCAGTAAAACTGGAATACTATATAATTATATCACATTATGTTAAGTTCTGCAAATTCTATTACTTAGAAGCTTCTTGTACTACCGCCTCCGCCAGAAGAACCTCCGCCTCCAGAGAAGCCACCGGCCTCCTCCAGAAAACCCTCCGGCCTCCGAAATAGCCTCCGCCACTTCCTTTATAGTATGGACGAAGTATCATCATCAAATGTATCATTAAAGATATCCACATCATCTCTTTTATCAAGACATATGATATGATTCCAAAAATAAGAATATCTATTGTATTTGTTATCAATATTGTTTTGAAACCTTTTTTTCTTATTATGTAATTTATTATCATACCTATAATGCTCCACACAATGAGCATTGTAAAATAAGTTAGAAACTCTCCATCTGAATATGTAGGTTTTTTTAGCTTATCTGTTCCACTTATTGTTACTCCATATTCGCTTGCAACCTCATTTAGTATTGCTGTGAATCCATTTCTTATTCCACCATCATAATCGTTCTGTTTTAAATATGGTATTATATACTCATCTTGTATTCTTCCAGTTTTTCCATCTGTTAATCTACCCTCAAGCCCATATCCAACTTCAATTCTGAATAATCTATCACCTGTGGAACATAATAAAAGAACACCATTATTTTTTTCTTTATCTCCTATGCCAAACTTTCTAAAAAGTTCTGTAGCATACTCCTCAATGCTTTGTCCTCCTAGACTTTGTACAGTTACAACTACGATTTGTGCACCTGTTTTTTTCTGAAGTTCAATATTCATATTCATAATGTATTCCTTTGTTTCACTGCTTAATCTTCTAGCATAGTCATTAACATAAAAATCATTTGTCTGAGATACTACTGCAAATGTTTTAACTTGCAGTAGTATCATTATTACTATAATTAAACAAACTATTTTTTTTGACTTATTCAAAGTTAACATTAGGAACCTCCCTACTTCCATCTGTTGCTTGGAAATAAGCTTTTGATTCAAATCTAAACATATTTGCCATTAAGTTTGTTGGAAATCTTTTTATTTTTAAGTTATATTCCTTTACAGCTTCATTATAGTCCCTTCTTGCTGTAGCAATACGATTCTCTGTTCCAGCAAGTTCATCTGATAATTGTATAAAATTCTGTGATGATTTTAACTCTGGATAATTTTCTACAACAACCAATAAACGGTTTAAAGCACTTGTTAATTCTTCATCTGCATTTGCTTTTTCCTCTACTGTACTTGCACCAGCAAGCTTTGCTCTAGCTTCTGTAACTGAAGCAATAATTTCTTTTTCCTGAGCTGCATACCCTTTTACAGTATTTACTAAATTGGGAATTAAATCAGCTCTTCTTTGTAATTGAGCATCAATTGTTGCAAACTTGTTATCAACCTCCTCAGCCTTTGAAACCATTCCATTGTAGCTTCCAGCAAAACTAATTATAATAATTGCAATTATTGCAATAATCACAATCAAACCTGTTGATTTTTTCATTCTAACCATCCTTTCCATTGGTATAATATAGTTCACCAATTAGGAAAATTTTATCACATACATAAAAACATTTCAACATTTTTTCTTGATTTCAGATTAAATAATCACTTACCTCCTGCAAC
>USHY01000041.1 GCA_900554635.1 uncultured Clostridium sp.
TAGATAATATGAATGAAGATGAATTAGTTGCTAATTTATTTAGAATAAATCAAACGAAGCAAAAACTTTTAAAAGATAATGTACAAGGTGAGAAAGAAGCAAAAGATGTACATTATGAGGTAGGAAAAAAAGTTAGAAAGGCAATTGCAGATATTGGTGGAATGATGCCAGAAAAAATGCCAACACCTAAAAAGAGTTTAAAAGAACTTGAAAGAGAAAGGAAAAAATTAGAAATAAAAGAGCAAAAGAAACTTGATAAAATAAAATAGTAATTTGTAGGGAGATGAAATTAGTAAAAATTAGAAAAATATTAAAAGAAGAAATGAAAAAAGCATTAGAATTAGTTTGAAAAGTGTTTTTGGAATATGAAGCATCTGATTACACCGAAGAAGGTATAAAAGAATTTAAAAAAACAATTGATGATGTTTCCTGGATTGAAGCAAGAGATTTTTATGGGGCTTACGATGAAAGTAATAAAATATTAGGAGTTATAGCAACAAAAGATGTTACTCATATAGCATTATTCTTTGTAGATGGAAAATATCACAAACAAGGAATGTGAAAGATGCTAAAAAAATTATTTTTTCTGTGTGTAGGGCAGATGAAAATAATAATCCGCTAGATCAACAAAAATTTACGATAACTCTTGATGAATTTAAAATAATTAATCATCCTGACAATGATGTGGACTTGTGCGCAATACCCATAGCTTCGCTAGATAGTTATAGTCAGGAATATAAAGTCAGGTTGTATCGTGGAAAGCTTGGAACAGATTTAATAATAAACGAAGATGAAGTTAAAGATTGTTCTGCAATGGAAGATATTATTATGATTGGATATCCTAACGGACTTGAGGATTCTTATAATAATAAACCAATAATTCGAAAAGGCATAACTTCTACACACTTAAAATTTGATTATAATGGGAAAAAAGAATTTTTAATTGATATGGCTTGTTTTCCAGGATCTAGTGGATCGCCAATTTTCTTTTGTAATGAATCTTCATATACACAAGGCAATGCTACTTTTTTTGGCTCTAGATGTAAACTATTAGGCTTATTATATGGTGGACCACAACATACTAGTACAGGAAGTGTTGTGTTTGAAAATATTCCAACTAATCCAAAAGCTATTATTCAAATACCAAATAATTTAGGAGTTGTAGTTAAAGCAGTTAGAATTAAAGAACTTGAAGGCTTTATGAAAGATATGAGTTAAAAAGGAGTGAACATAGATGAATAAAGAAAAAAATCAAAATAGTTATCACAAAATCAACCTTAACTGGTACCCTCGGCCACATGCTTAAAACTAAGAAGCAGATAATTGAGGATTTAAAGCTAATTGATGTTATAATAGAAATTTTAGATGCTAGAATACCTATTTCTAGTCAAAATCCAGATATTAGACAAATAACATCTAATAAAAAGAAAATAGTAGTTTTAAATAAAAGTGACTTAGCAGATGAAAAAGAAACAAGAAAATGGGTGGAATATTTTAAAAAGCAGGGAATAGTTGCAATACCAACAGATTCAAATTTGGGAAAGGGCACAAAGGAAACATTAAGAGCAGTTCAAAATTTAATGCAAGAAGATATGGCAAAAGCAGCTAGCAAAGGTAGAGTAAATAAGAATATTAGAATTATGATATGTGGAATTCCAAATGTTGGTAAATCATCATTTATAAATAGAATGATAAACAAAAAGTCAGCAGAAGTTGGAAATAGACCTGGTGTTACTAAACAAAAACAATGGGTTAGAATATCAAGCAATATTGAACTTTTAGACACCCCTGGTGTATTATGGCCAAAATTTGAAAATGAAGATGTAGCACTAAAACTTGCCTATACGGGAAGTATTAAGGATGAATTATTAGACAAAGCAAACATTGCATATAGATTGTTAAATTATTTAGAAAAAAATAATAAAATAGAACTTTTTGCAAGATATAAATTGACAGATGAAGAAATTAATAGTATAATAGTTGAGGATGATGAATCACTTAAAACAATGAATGCAATTGCAAAGAAAAGAGGAGCAATTGTTTCAAAAGGTGAAGTTGATTATGATAAAGTATCATCTATTATATTAAATGACTTTAGAAGCGGAAAAATAGGTAGAATTACATTGGAGAAAGTAAATGAATAATCTAGGAAAAATAAACACAATGTCACCTCTAACATGGGCATATATTGGAGATGCAGTATATGAATTATATATTCGCAATTACCTTATAGAAACTACAAATTTAAAACCAAACAAACTTCATAGAGAAGCCACAAAATTTGTAAAAGCTAGTTCTCAAGCCAAAATTTTAGATAAACTAAAAGACTTTTTAAATGAAGAAGAGCTAGAAATTATTCGTAGAGGTAGAAATACACAAAATCATCATTTGCCTAAAAATGCAAACCCAACAGATTATATGTATTCAACAGCTTTTGAAGGACTTATAGGTTATCTGTATCTAACAAAACAAGAAACCAGATTAAATGAAATATTATCAAAAATAATAGAAATTAATTCTAGTCTAGACTAGAATTAAAACATGGCCCGTTGGTCAAGCGGTTAAGACGCCACCCTCTCAAGGTGGAATCATGAGTTCGATTCTCGTACGGGTCACCAAAATTAAAATCCCTGTATCGTTTGAAAATTAACTAATACAGGGATTATTTTTAGATACTAAAAAGGAGTTTTAAAAATGGAAAATGTTGAACTTTTATCTCCTGTAGGAGAGTGGGATTCACTAGTCGCAGCAGTTCAAAATGGTGCTAATGCAGTATATTTTGGAGCAAATGAATTTAACGCAAGAATGAATAGTAAAAACTTTGATAGAGAAGAACTAAAAAAAGCAATTGAATATGCAAAACTAAGAAATGTAAAAACTAACTTAACACTAAATATATTAATCAAAAACAATGAATTTGAAAAAGCAATGGACCTTGTAGAATATGCCTACAAATGTGGTATAGATGCTATAATTGTACAAGATTTAGGTCTTGCAAGGGAAATTATAAAAACATTCCCAGATTTAGATGTACATAGTAGCACACAAATGACAGTATATAATCTCAAAGGTGTTCAAGAGATAGAACGCCTAGGATTCAAAAGATGTGTACTTGCGCGTGAACTCAGTATAGATGAGATTAAACATATTTGTAAAAATTCAAATATAGAGATAGAAGTTTTTGTGCACGGAGCACTTTGCATAAGCTATTCAGGTCAATGTTTAATGAGTAGTATGATAGGTGGAAGAAGTGGAAACAGAGGAAAATGTGCTGGAACATGTAGATTACCATATAGTTTACTCAAAAACAAACAAATGGTCGACAAAGGATTCTTATTAAGTTCAAAGGATGTATGCACATTAGATATAATTCCAGAGTTAATTAAGGCAGGAGTAAAATCATTTAAAATAGAAGGCAGAATGAAATCACCCGAATATGTAGGGCTTGTTACATCAGTTTATAGAAAATACATAGACTTAGCTTATAACAATAGAGAATACAAGGTTGAAAATCAAGATAGAGAAAACCTAATGCAAATTTTTAACCGTGGTGGATTTAGCACAGGTTATTTAAAGGGAAAACTTGGAAAAGACATGATGTTTAAATATAAGCCAAATCATATTGGTGTATATATTGGCCAAGTTGAACACTATAATCCAAATAAAGGGTATGTAAAAATCAAACTAGATAAACAATTGTTCTTGGGAGATAGTTTAAGTATTAAGGATGGTACTTGCAAAATATCAGAGCTAATGATTGGAAATAATAACATTAAATCAGGTCAAAAGGGACAAATAGTTACTGTAGGTAGAATATATGGAAAGATTAATAATGGAGATAAAGCATATAGAACAGTTGCTATTAACTTAAACAAGGAGGTAGAACAGGTATCAAATAAAGAAAACATAAAAAGGAAATTAGAGTGTGAGATTCACATAAAGGAGAATGAACCTATTACTTTAGCTTTGGCTGATAAAATTACAGGATACAAAGTGAAAAAAAACGGTCTAGTTCCTGAGAAAGCTTTAAATGTTGGATTAACAGAAGATAGAATAATTAAACAGCTATCAAAACTTGGTAATACGGTTTTTGAAATAGATAGTATTAATGTAGAACTTGGAGAAATGCTTCAAACATCTATTAAGGATTTGAATGAATTGCGTAGAGAAGCGGTACAAGAATTGGAAAACAAAATATTGCAATCTTTTGTTCGTGAATTTAAAGGAACATATAAGCAATTAAAAAATAATATTATTCAAAAGGTTGATACACCAAAGGTAAGTGTATGCCTTAACAATATTGTACCTAATATGGAGTATCAAAAAATTAAGAAAGTAGATAACATTTATATTCCATTAAGATTCTTTGTGAACTCAAAATTAAAGCCACAAATTAAAACTATAACAGAGAATTTTAATACATATTTACTGATGCCTACAATAAGTAAAAGCAATTATGAAAAAATAAATGCAATGGAATTTATTAAAGAATATAATTTAAAAGGAGTTGTTGTATCAAATCTATCACAAATAAAGGATTTTCAAGGAATTCCAATGATAGCAAATTATACCTTTAATATAGCGAACAACTATTCCATAAATGAATTAGAACAATTAGGAGTTCAAAAATATACTGCTTCTCCAGAATTTGAAAGAGAAGTAATCTCTACTATTTGCGGAAATATTCCAAAAGAAGTTATAGTTTATGGAAGAACATTACTTATGACAACTGAATATTGTGCAATAGGTACATTCAAAAATTGCCCTGCATTGTGCGAAGAGCGGTACATATAAACTAAAAGATAGAATGGATTTTGAATTCCCTATATATACAGATAGAATTAATTGTAATAACTTAATATATAATTCTAAAATAACATCAAATCGTTATGAAGGTTTAAACGCAGATTCAATAAGAATAGACATTTTGGAAGAAAATATAGAGGAAATAAACAAAATAATAGAGATACACAAATCTGGCGAGAGACTTGAAGGAATGAATTATACCAATGGGAATATGGGAAGAAGCATATAAAAAGTGCTTCTTCGCGTTATTTTTTACATAATTTGACATTATTCTTGTTTAGGAGATTTTTTTGTGATATAATGTGTAGCAAATTGAATAAGGAAAGAGGAAATAATATGGCTGAATATTCACCTTTAATGCAACAGTATTTTAGTATTAAAGAGGAACACAAAGATTCAATACTCTTTTTTAGAGTAGGAGATTTTTATGAAATGTTTTTTGATGATGCTATTTTAGCATCAAGAGAGCTTGAAATAACACTTACTGGTAAAGAGTGTGGGCAAGAAGAAAGAGCTCCTATGTGTGGAGTACCTTATCATGCAGTAGATACTTATGTTTCAAGGTTAATTGAAAAAGGTTACAAGGTCGCAATTTGTGAACAATTGGAAGACCCTAAAACAACAAAAGGAATGGTAAAACGAGATGTTATAAGAATAGTAACACCTGGTACTGTAATTGAGAGCAATATGCTAGATGAAAAGAAAAATAATTATATAATGTCAATATTAAAAAAAGGCATTTACTTTGGAATAGCTATATGCGACATTTCAACTGGAGATTTTTTTGCGACACAAATTGCTGAAAATAATAATTTTTCAACATTGTTAGATGAAATTGCAAAATACTCTCCTGCAGAAATTGTTGTAAATAGCTTTTTATATAGTTCATTAGAAGAAATAAATGCAATTCGTAAAAGATTTAATTCATATATTGATAATTCACCTGATGAAAACTTTGTGCCTAATAATGAAGAGTTACTAAGTAGTTATAATATAGAATGTGAAAATAAACCTTTAGATTCTTTGGAAGGTTTTGAGCTTGCAGCAGGAGCTATAACAAGTTTATTACAATATTTAACTTCTACACAAAAAATAAAACTTGAACACATTAACCATATTAATATATATAATTTACAAAAGTATATGTCTTTAGATATTACTGCAAGAAGAAACTTAGAACTTTTAGAGAGACAGTATGATAAAGGGAAAAAAGGAACTTTACTTTGGGTTCTTGATAAGACTTCAACTTCAATGGGAGGAAGGCTTATAAGAAGATGGATTAGTGAACCGTTAATGGATAGAGTAAATATTAATAGTAGATTAGAAGCGGTTCAGGATTTAAAGGATAATACTATTTTAAGAGAAGAATTGCAAAAAGCCCTAAAGAAAGTATATGACATTGAGAGATTAGTTGGTAAGATTTCTTATGGCAATAGTAATGGAAGAGAAATGAATTCTTTAAAGGCATCTTTAGAGCAGATTCCTGAAATTAAGGAATTACTAAAACAAAGTCAGGCTCCTTTAATTATAGCATTAAATAATAATTTGGATGATTGCCATGATTTAGCAAAATTGATAAATGATGCAATTGTTGATGATCCACCTATTACCATAAAAGATGGTGGTGTAATAAAGGAAGGGTATAATAGTTTAGTAGATGAATATAAAAAAGCCTCAACAGAAGGAAAAACTTGGCTATTAGAACTTGAACAAAGAGAAAAGGAAAGGACAGGAATTAAGAACTTAAAAATTGGATTCAATAAAGTTTTTGGATATTACTTGGAAGTTACAAAGTCTAATTTGGGTTATGTTCCAGATTATTATATAAGGAAACAGACTCTTACAAATGGTGAGAGATATATAACAGAGGAGTTAAATGAGCTTGAAAGCAAGATTTTAACAGCAGAAGAAAAATTAGTGGGTCTTGAATATGAGCTATTTCTTCAAATAAGAGATGAGCTTGCAAGAAATATTCAAAGATTACAAAAAACTGCAAGTGTTATCGCAACTCTTGATGTTATTGCATCGCTTGCAACAGTAGCTGATGATATGAATTATGTAAGGCCAATTGTTGATAATGAAGGCGAGATTGATATAAAGGAAGGGCGCCATCCTGTTATTGAGAAGATGATTGATTCTGGTTCATTTGTGGCTAATGATACTTATTTGAATGGGGAAGCGGATAGGTTATCCATTATTACTGGTCCCAATATGGCAGGAAAATCAACATATATGAGGCAAGTTGCTTTAATTACTTTAATGGCACAAATAGGAAGCTTTGTTCCTGCATCTTACGCTAAAATTGGCATTGTAGATAAAATATTTACAAGAGTAGGAGCTTCTGATGATTTGAGCATGGGACAAAGTACCTTTATGGTAGAAATGATGGAAGTTGCAAATATCCTAAGGGAAGCTACAAAAAACAGCTTAATAATTTTAGATGAAATTGGTAGAGGAACTTCAACTTATGATGGTTTATCAATTGCTTGGGCTGTTGTAGAGCACATAACAAACAAAGAAAAATGTGGTGCAAAAACTTTGTTCGCAACACATTACCATGAGCTTACTGAACTTGAAAATACTGTTGAGGGAGTAAAGAATTATTCTATTGCTGTAAAAGAAAAAGGTGAGGATATAATCTTTTTAAGGAAGATAGTAAAAGGTGGAACTGATGAAAGCTATGGAATCCATGTTGCAAAGCTTGCAGGAGTGCCTCAAACTGTAGTAAAAAGGTCAAATGAAATATTAAGAAGCCTAGAAAAGAAAAACATGCTTACAGGGCAAAAGAAAGAAAACAAAAAGCAACCAGAAGGACAACTGGATTTCTACAACTACAAATTAGCAGAGATTGCTCACGAAATAGATAAAATCAACCTAAATGAGCTAACACCAATTGATGCTTTAAATACATTAATGAAAATGAAAGAGAAAATGCAGTAAAAGCATTTTTTCTTTTTACAATAAAAAAGAAAAGAAACAATTAAATGTTTCTTTTTTGGCTGGGGTGGGAGGACTCGAACCGCCGAAATGCCAGAGTCAAAGTCTGGTGCCTTACCACTTGGCTACACCCCAATATTTAATTTTTTGTGCTTATATAAGTATTTTTTACGTGGGGTGGAAGATGGGACTCGAACCCACGGCCTCTGGTGCCACAAACCAGCGCTCTAACCAACTGAGCTACATCCACCAGAATGTATGTGTTTTAAGTAAGCACATACTCTATTTTAATGAATATTTTGGAATTTGTCAAGAGTTTTTGAAAAAAAATTAAAAAATATATGAATGAAATGTGATAAAGTCTTAAGTAATGAAATGAGAAAATGTCCCAACCA
>USHY01000042.1 GCA_900554635.1 uncultured Clostridium sp.
TATAATACCTTTTTACCAATAATGCAAGGCTTTTTTTGAAAATATTTCCAATTATGTCAGTTTTGCTTTATATTTCAACGAATTTTTCTTTTATTATATCAAATTTTGAAATATTAAAATTTTTATTGTTGTAATTGTTTAAAAACTGTTCTTCTGTTCCTTGTATTATATCTATTAATAGCTCTATTTGCTCTAAATACTCGATTTTTGTTATTTTAATATTCATTTTATCCAAATAGTATTTTAGTGGTTCAAATTCTGTGTAATCTATTTTTATTTTTGCTTCATACCCTTTTGCTTTTTCTGTTATTTCGGCTTTTTCCAAGGCTTTTTCTGTAGCTCCAGAGTATGCTCTAACAAGCCCTCCAGTTCCAAGTAGAATTCCTCCAAAATATCTTGTTACAACAACTAAAATATTTGATAATCCTCTTTCTAAAACCATTTTTAGTATTGGTGCACCTGCTGTGCCTGATGGTTCCCCATCATCATTGTATTTTACTGCTATTCCTCCGATTTCCAGCCTCTATGGCATAGGCAAAGCAGTTATGTCTTGCATCATTATATTTTTTCTTTATTTGTTTAATATAGTTTTCTGCCTCATCCACATTTTCAACATAAAAAATATTTGCAATAAATCTTGATTTCTTTTCTATGAGTTCTGCTGTAGCATTTGCTTTTATTGCTTTGAAGCTATCCATATTTACCTTCCTTTTCCGGCAGAGTAACCTGTAGACCATGCAATTTGTAGATTAAATCCCCCTGTAAACGCATCTAGGTCCATTATTTCTCCTGCAAAATATAAACCTTTAATTATTTTTGATTCCATTGTTTTTGGATTTATTTCTTTTAAACCTATTCCGCCTTTTGTTATAATTGCTTCATCAATACTTCCAAAACCGTTTAATGTTATTTCAAAATTTTTTAAAGTATTTACTATTGTTTTTCTTTCTTCTTTTGTTATAACATTTACTCTTTTTTCAGGGTCAATTCCTGTTAGTTTAATAAATGTATTTATCATTTTTCTTGGAAGTAATTTTTCTAAGCTATTTTTAAATTCTTTGTTTTTAAGTTCTTCAAAATCTCTTAAAATTCTATGGTCTAATTTTTGATTATCTAGTGCTGGTTTTAGGTCTATTACTAATTTCACCTTATTTTCTTGCATTAGTTTGGTTATGTTTTTATATCTTACAAGTACAGCTGAAGCGCTTAGTATTACTGGGCCTGATACTCCAAAATGAGTAAATAGCATTTCTCCAAAGTCATTATATATTTCTTTATCTTCACATTTTATTTTAATAGCAATATTTTTAAGTGATAGTCCTTGCATTTCTTGGCATAGTTCTTTTGATTTTCCTGTGCTTATTAATGGAACAAGTGATGGTTTAATTTCAGTTACAGTGTGTCCAAGTTCTTTTGCCATTTTATATCCATCTCCGGTTGACCCTGTAACTGGGTAACTCATTCCACCTGTTGCTAAAATTACTTTATCTGCAAATAGTTGTTCTTTGTTTTTACCTTCAATTCCCTTTGCAATTCCATTTTCCGTAAGGATTTTTGTTACTTCAAAATTTGTTTTTATCTCAACATCTAGTTTCTTTAATTTTCTTTTTAGTGCTTCTAAAACATCTATTGACTTATCTGAAACTGGAAAAACTCTGCCACCTCTTTCAACTTTTGTTGAAACACCTTCACTGTTTAAAAGGTTAATAATGTCTTTATTTGAGTATTGGTTGAAACTGCTAAATAAGAATTTTGAATTTTCTGGAATGTTTTTCATAAATTCATCTAAGTCTCCATTGTTTGTAATATTACATCTTCCCTTTCCAGTTATTAGTAATTTTTTCCCAGTTTTTTCCATTTTCTCTAATATAATAACTTTGTTCCCATTTTCTGCAGCGCTTATTCCCGCAAGCATTCCGGCTGGGCCTCCACCTATTACGATTGTTTTCATATTTACTCCTTTTTTATTCTTCTAGCATCTTTGCTATTGCTTTTATTACTCCAAATTTTCCGTATTCATAAGTTAATCCACCTTGCATGAATGCTGTATATGGTGGTCTAATTGGTGCATCACATGATAATTCTATTGATGAACCTTGTACAAAAGTTCCTGCTGCCATTATTACTTTATCAGCATACCCTGGCATTGGAGATGGTTCTGGCACTGAATTTGAGTCTATTGGTGAGCCGAGCTTGTATTCCTTGGCAGAATTTAACCAGTTTTTCTTCATTGTTTAGGTGTATTAATTGAACAATATCTGTTCTTTTTTCATTGTATTTTGGTGAAACCTCATATCCTAATTTTTCTAATATTCTACTTGCAAATACTGCTGTTTTTACTGCATTTGAAACTGTTTGTGGTGCGAAGAATAGCCCTTGAAGTATGGCTTTATTTGCTCCTAGTGATGGACCTGTTTCTTTTCCTTGGCCTGGCACTGTTAATCTTTCTGCTGCAAGTTCAACTAATTCTTTTTTCCCTGCAATATATGCTCCATTTGGTGCAATTCCTCCTCCAAGGTTTTTAATTAAAGAACCCACCATTAGGTCTGCACCAAGTGCTACTGGTTCTATTGTATCAACAAATTCTCCATAACAGTTGTCTACCATAATTATTGCATCTGTATTTACTTTTCTAATCTCTTGAATTATGTTTTTAATAGATTCAAGTGATAAACTTTTTCTTATGGCATACCCTCTTGAGCGTTGCATGCAAATTAATTTAATGTTACCTTTTTTAGCTCTCTCAACTATTTTGTCTGTATCAAAATCATCACCTATTAGGTCTATTTGTTCATATTTTACTCCATAACTTTTAAGTGAGCTTTTATTTTCTGCAATTCCTATTACTTCATCTAATGTATCATAAGGTTTTCCATTTATGCTAAGCATTGTGTCTCCTGGTCTTAGCATTGAGAACAATGCTACTGTAAGTGCATGTGTACCTGAAATAAATTGATTTCTAACTACACTATCTTCTGCTCCTAGTACTTCAGCAAATATTTTCTCTATTGTGTCTCTTCCTATATCTCCATAGCCATATCCTGTAGTTGTTCCAAAGTGCATTTCTGATAATTTATATTTTTGAAATGCCATTAAAACTTTTAGTGTGTTTTCTTCTTTTATTTTATCTATTTTTTCAAACTCTGGTTTTATTTCTCCTTCTACTTCTCTTACCAATTTTTCTAAATCATTTGATATTCCATATTTTTCGTACATTTTTCTTCTCCCCTTTTACATTTTTTAAGCAGGTATTTCAACCTGCTTTTTTATTCTTCCTCTTCCTTATTTTCTTCTATATTTTCGTTTTGCTCTACTGTTTTATTTTTACATGCCTTTACCCATAAAATTCTTTTTTCTTCATATTCCTCAATTTTGTATGTTACTTTTTCTGTTTCTATTACTGGTTTTTCATCATCTTGTGGTATTCTTCCAAGTAGTTCAATTAAGTACCCTGATAATGTATCGTAATCACCTTCTGGGATGTCTATTTCAAGAATTTTTCTTAGGTCAAATATACTTACACTTCCATTTATTAAGAATGTGTTATCATCAATTTTTTCGTATTCTTTTTCTACATCATCATATTCATCAAAAATATTTCCAACAAGTTCTTCTATTATGTCTTCCATTGTGATGATTCCGGCTGTTCCTCCATACTCATCTAAAACAATGGCAAGTTGTTGTTTATCTCTTTGCATTTCTTTGAAGAATTCGTTAATTGGTTTGCTTTCTGATACAAAATATACTGGTCTCATTATTTTTTTGATTTTTACTTCTTTTTTTGTATATGCATAAGCAAGTAAATCTTTAATAAATAAAACACCAACTATGTTATCTATATTTTCTTCATATACTGGTATTCTGCTGTATTTGTATTCTTTAAGTTCACTTAAAATATCTTCAATGTTTGAACCAATTTCTATTGCATAAACTTCAGTTCTGTGTATCATAACTTCTGATACTGTTTTATCATTAAATTCAAATACATTATTTATTAATTCTTTTTCTTCTTCATCTATTGAGCCTTTTTCTTCACCTACATCAACCATCATTCTAATTTCTTCTTCTGTAACTGTTTCCTCATCTTGTGGGCCTATTCCAAATAGTTTACATATACTATTTGTTGAAAAATTTAAGAAATTAACAATTGGAGATGCAATAATATGAATAAGCCTAATTACCCCAATACTTCCAAATGCTATTTTCTCTGGATTTTTCATAGCAATTCTTTTTGGAACTAATTCTCCAAAAACAAGTGAAAAATATGATAAAATAAGTGTGATTATAATAATTGAAATTGTATTCCATGTATTAATTCCCAAATTAATCAAAGAATTAAGCTTTGGTGCTAATTCACTTGCAAAAGCATCTGCTGCAAATGCACTTGATAAAAATCCCGCCAAAGTTATTCCTATTTGAATTGTAGCCAAAAATTTACTTGGCTCCTTAAGCATCTTCCTAATCTTCTTAGCCTTCTTATTACCCTCTTTTGCTTGTTTATCGATTTTTGCATCATTCAATGAAATAAACGCAATCTCTGCCGCCGCAAAAAAAGCATTTACAAAAATCAATATTGCTAAAACCAACAGTGAAATCATTCTAAAGTTTCACTAACTCCTTTCTTGTTTAAAAAACATTTTAATTATATAATGAATCCCTTGTTTTGTCAACTTAAAAGCAAAATAAATAGAGCTATTTAAAAAACGGCTCTATTTATTTTTTATTTAAAGTCTAACGGCTTTGCTCGCTTTCATCTTTTTTATGTGTTGCTCCATCTTGTTTTTCATATCTTCCACCATATTTTTCTGCATAACTATTTGCTGCTGCTTTTTTCTTATCTTCAAGTTCTACTCTTAAACTATCTCTAAATGCTTTTTCACCATCTTCTTTGCCATATTCTGCAATATATGATAGTAATTGATCTTCTCTTGATTGCTTAATTTCTGCTTTTTTTGCTTCTCTTGCAGTTCTAATTATTTCACGTACTTCTTCCATCTCTTTATCAGAAATGCTTTGTTCTGTTTTTTCTTTACCTTTTCCTGCAAACACTTTTGCTACTCTATTTTTAATAGAACTAAATCCATTTTTAAAGAATTCTCCAATTTTTGCAAGTCTTGGATGTTTTTCTGCAAATTCGCTAACATTTACTAGATATCCTGCTTTTTCATTAGTGTTTGCTTTTTCATTGTTTTTAGCTTCTGTAAATGTTTTGCTTGATGGTTCTATTTTAATTTGAATATCTTCTAAATTTTTACCTTTAAGTAAGTTTGCTGCAATTAAATTACATTTTGCAATTTTTCTTTCACATATTTCTTTTTCTTTATTATCTGAACTTGTTTTCAAACTTTCATTTCTTTCATCAAGGTTTCTTATTACAGCTTGTGTAATTTCTAAATCTTCTTGTAAGTCATTGTACTCACTTTTATCAATTCCTGATTTCTGCATTTTTGTCATTAATTCATTTGCACGTTTTTTTTGTTCTTCTAGGATTTTACTATTTTTTTCTATTTCCTTTACAACAGGATTATTTTCTAATTGTTTTTCTAATTCTTTTCTATATGCTAATATATTTGCTATTTTTGTCTTATTTTTTTCATAATTTTCGTAATCTTGTAATTGTGCTTCTTGCTCTGGAAGTTTAAGTTTTGCTTCTCTTAAAGCATCTTGGTACTCTTCCTTTGTTTTAAAAGTACCTACTTCATTTCTTTTTGTGTTCTCTATCTCTTCTTTTAATTTTGCGATTTTTTCTGAAACTGGCTCTTGGTTTAGCATTTTCTCATATTTAGCTTCCCATCTTGGTTTATTTGCCATATAAAATCCCCCTTTATTTTTTCAATAAATAATACATAAAATCTCTATTTATTATTTTACCATATTTTTTTTCTTTTTGCAAATTTTTACTCAAAAAGTTCAAACCCCATATGCTTTTGAAGTTCTGGATCTATTGTTTTCCTTATATAAAGATTGTTTTCTTTACAGTATCTTCTTACTGCCTGTTCTGTTGCAGATCCAAATTTTCCATTTGGAAGTTCATTGAAAAAGCCTAGTTTTTTTAGGATTTTTTGGATTTCATATACATCTGAACCATACATTCCGGATTCCAAATATCTAAACCCTTTGCCAAAAGCTCCATATGGGCCATCTATTATTGTTACTTTGGTTCCTATTGGAATTATTTTATATAATTCAGCAACTTCTTCATTATTCATTCTTATGCACCCATGTGAACTTGCCCAACCAAGTGAATTTGGATATATTGTGCCATGTATTCCAAAATCTCCCCATGGCACATTAAGTCCCATCCATCTGCCTCCAAACCCTTCTCCCCAAGTATCTTTTGAAACAATTATCCAAGTTCCTATGGGAGATGGTGTTGACCACTTTCCGTCCTGAACATTTAAAAGTTTTAGTGCACATTCCATCTTCAAATAAATATAATTTTGATTCCTCTACATCAACTAAAATCTCATATTTTGAAGATTTTGCACTAGTTTGTATAGACATAGTTTCTTTTCTTAAATTTAACATATATATGCTGGCTAGTATTAATAATAAAATTATTAGTGTTATTACTATTTTCTTTCTATTGAATATTATCATAATACTAATTTTATGTGAGCATTAGGACTTTAATAACTAAAAAAGGAACAGTTTTGTTCCTTTTTAGTTACTAATTTTTATATCTTTCTCTTGGCTGATAAGTAGTGTGTAATAATTCGTGTGATTTATGGCTTCCTGGTTTTTCTAAGAATTCTGCATATATTTTTTTTATTACAGGGTTTTCATGTGATTTTCTAATTGTACTTTTTTCATCAATAGTATACAAACATTCTGCTCTAGCTTTTCTAACATCTACGTCGTTTCTCTTTTTTGAGCTAACTATTGGTTGACCACCACCCATTACGCATCCTCCTGGGCATGCCATTATTTCTACAAATTGATAATCCGCTTCCCCTGATTTTATTTCCTGCAAGATTTTTTCTGCATTTGCTAAACCTGAGGCTACTGCAACTTTAATATCTTTATCTCCCATTTTTACTGTTGCTTTTTTTATTCCCTCTTTACCTCTTACATCTTCAAATTCTAATTTTTTCAAGTCTTGACCTGTAACTGTTTCATAAGCTGTTCTTAATGCCGCTTCCATTACTCCACCTGTTGTACCAAATATTGCCCCTGCTCCTGTGGCTTCTCCTATTGGGCTATCAAATTCAGAATCTTCAAGTAGTTTTAGGTCTATGTGTGCTTGCTTTATCATTCTTGCAAGTTCGCGGGTTGTTATAACACTATCTACGTTATATAATCCATCATTTTTCATTTCTTCACGAGTCTTCTCAAATTTTTTTGCAATACATGGCATTACTGATACTACATGCATTTTGTTTGGCTCTACGCCTAGCTTTTGTGCATAATATGTTTTTAATATAGCTCCAAACATTTCATGTGGTGATTTACAACTTGATAAGTGAGCCAATAATTCTGGATGGTTCATTTCTATATATCTTATCCAACCTGGACTACATGAAGTTATCATAGGTAATACAGCTTCTTTATCATTTAATCTTTCTATTAGCTCATTTGCTTCTTCAACTATTGTTAAATCTGCTCCGGTGTTCGTATCAAATACTTTATCAAAACCTAATCTTTTTAAAGCTGTTACCATTTTGCCTGTTACGTTGGTTCCTATTGGCATACCAAATTCTTCGCCAAGTGCTGCTCTTACTGCTGGTGCTGTTTGAACAACTGTAAATGTTTCTTTGTCTCTGATTTTTCTCCAAACTGTTTTAGTTTCATCTTTTTCTTTTAAAGCTCCTACTGGGCAAGCCTCAATACATTGCCCGCAGAAAGTACAGTTTACATTGTTTAAGCTTTCATCATTTTCTGCTGCTATTCTTGCGTGAAATCCACGACCTGCAACATCTATTGCTCCAACTTTTTGAACATTCTTACATGTTGCAACACATCTTTTACACATTATACATTTACTATTATCTCTAACAA
>USHY01000043.1 GCA_900554635.1 uncultured Clostridium sp.
ACCAATTAGCAGATGTAGAAAATGATGTAAATGTTAATAAAGTAAAAGAAATTGCCAAAGAGGAAAATACAAAATGTATTCCACTTTGTGCAAAAATAGAAGAAGAATTATCAAGTTTGGATGATACAGATAGACAGGAAATGCTAGAAGCACTTGGATTAAAAGAATCAGGCTTAGATACAGTAATAAGGGAAAGTTATGATTTACTTCGGACTAATGTCATTCTTAACAGCAGGAGAACCAGAGGTAAGAGCTTGGACAATAAAGAAAGGAACAAAAGCACCAGAAGCTGCAGGAAAAATCCACTCAGATATACAAAGAGGATTTATAAAAGCAGAAATAGTGTCTTTCGATGACTTAATGAGAGAAGGTTCAATGGTTGCAGCAAAAGAAAAAGGCTTAGTTCGTTCAGAAGGAAAAGAATACATTATGCAAGATGGAGATATAGTGCTTTTCAAATTCAATGTTTAGAAAGGATTTTTTAAAATATGAGTAAATTTAGGTTTTACACAGCGCTTTATATTTCAAAACTAGCTGTACATGCTCTAAAACTATTAAGAAGGAATGCTTCATTTATGCCAGGCAAAATAGCAATAAAAATATGCCCAGACTTTTTAGAGCAAATAGATAAACCCAAAAAAATCATTGCAGTAACAGGAACAAATGGAAAAACAACAGTATGTAATATGATAAATGATATATTAATTGAAAACGGCTTTAATGTGCTAAACAACAGATTAGGTTCAAACCTAAATTCTGGAATTGCATGTAGCTTGCTTACAAAGGCATCACTTAAAAACAAGATAACAGAGGAAATAGCAGTGTTTGAAGTTGATGAAAGAAGTTCAAAGTTAATATATAAGTACATAAAACCAGATTATTTAGTTTGCACAAATCTTTTTAGAGATTCAATAAAAAGAAATGCAAATACAGATTATATAGTAGATATCATAAACAGTAGTCTTCCAAAAGAAACAACATTAGTTTTGAATGCTGATGACTTAGTATCTTGTAGCCTTGGAAAAGATAACAAAAAAATATATTATGGAATAGACAAGCTAGATACTGATGTTAAAGAAACAACCAACATAATAAAAGATATTAAAACATGCCCAATATGCGATACAAAGCTAAAATACGAGTATGCAAGATATCACCATATAGGAAAAGCATATTGCCCAAACTGCAGTTTTAAATCACCAGAGAGCAATTTTCTAGTAAAAAATATAGATAAAGAAAGAAAAGAAATAATAATTAAAGAAACTCAAAAAAGTTATAAATACAATATGATAGCAGATAGCTTATTCAATATCTACAATGAACTTGCAGCAATTACCATATTAAGAACAATAGGCATCTCAGCAACAAATATCAATAATGCAATAAAGAAGACAAAAATAGTAGAAACAAGAATAAGTGAAGAAAATATCAATGGAAAAAGGGTAATAACCCACCTTTCAAAAGGCCAAAACCCAGTAGCTGCATCACGCGTATTTGATTATGTACAAAGCGAGCCAGGAAATAAGGCAGTAATCTTAATAATAGATGACTGCGATGATGCCAAAAATTCCTCAGAAAACCTTACATGGCTATATGATGCGGATTTTGAGCTTTTAAACAAAGATGATATTAAACAAATAATAATAGGAGGAGTAAGAGCAAATGACTATTACTTAAGATTATTATATGCAGGAGTTCCAGAGGAAAGAATAATAAAAACAGTAAATGAACTTGAAACAACAAAATTTATAGAAGATGATGTAGATACAATATTCATTCTTCATGATATCTATAAATATGATGTGGCTCTTAAATTAAAAGAAAATATAAGAGGGGGTAAGATTTAATGAAAATAGAAATACTATACCCTGAAATGAGCAATATATATGGAGATTATGGCAATATAATGTTCTTAAAAAAGTGTTTACCTGATGCAGAGTTTGTAGAAACAGAATTACATTCAGAGCCAGCATTTGTAAAGCAGGACATAAACTTAGTTTATTTAGGCTCAATGACAGAAAAAGCACAAGAAATAATAATAAGGTCCCTAAAACCATATAAAGACAAACTAAATGAATATATACAAACAGGAAAGGCAATACTATTTACAGGAAATAGCTTAGAAATTCTTGGCAAATATATAGAAAATGATGATGAAACAAAAATAGAAGGACTAGGAATTTTAGATATATATTCAAAAAGAGAAATGTTCAATAGATATAATTCACTATTCTTAGGAGAATTTAAGAACATAAAAATAGTTGGTTTTAAAGACCAATTTGCACATTCTTATGGAAATAATGAAACAACATATTTTGCGAAAGTAATTCGTGGAGCAGGGCTAAACCGTGAAAGCAAACTAGAAGGAATTAGAATTAATAACTTTATAGGAACATCAATTCTAGGTCCAATATTAGTTCTAAACCCAGAGTTTGCAAAGTTTTTTGTTCACAATATATTAGGACAAACTAAAGCAAAGATTCCATTTGAAAAAGCAGCATACGAGAGCTATGAAGCAAGACTTAAAGAATATGAGGATATGAGGAGGTCAATTTAAAAATAATGGGAAATATTAAGTATATTTTAAGCCGTTTATCAAAAATGGACTATAAAGCAATGTTAAACAAAGTAAATGAAGTACACAAAAAAACTGGAAAATCTCGTTTATCAATATTTTTAGATATGTCTGAATGTGCCAAAAAGTATGGAGCCGGATATATGGATTATGATTTATTTGAAATGTATAATTTAACAGATGAGCAAAGAGATACCTATATAACAAGAGGCAGAAACAATAGCTTAATTGCAAAATACAATGATAAAGCATATTTCCACATCTTTGAGAACAAAAATGAATTTAATAGAAAATTCAAAAAGTACCTAAAAAGAGATTGGATAGATGTAACTACTGCGCCAAAAGAAGATGTTATTAAATTTATAGAAAAACATGATGTATTTATGGCAAAACCAATAGATGGTGGTTGCGGAAAGGGAATAGAAAAAATCAAAACAAAGGATTACGCATCATCAGAAGAATTATATAATTACCTTACAAGTAACCATAATTTTGAACTAGAAGAAGTAATAAAGCAAAATGAAAAAGTAAGTAATATTTACCCAGGTGCAATAAATACTGCAAGAGTTGTTACTATATTAAAAGACAATAAACCACATGTAATATGTGCTTATTTTAGAATTGGAAATGGTTCTTTCGTTGATAATTTTAATAGTGGTGGAATGGTTGCTCCAATTGATGTAGAGACTGGAATAGTTTCAGATAGGGCAATTGATAAAAAGAAAAATTTGTATGAAGTTCATCCTGCAACAGGAAATATTATAAAAGGCTTTAAGTTTCCAGATTGGGAAGAGGCACTTGAAATGTGTAAAGAAGCGGCAAAAATAGTGCCAGAAATGGCATATATAGGATGGGATGTGGCTTTTTCAGACAAGGGACCAGTATTTGTAGAAGCAAATGAATTTCCAGGGCATGATATTTACCAATTACCTGAACATACACCAAACAAAATTGGCATGATGCCGAAATTTAGCAATATATAAAATAAAAATGCTTACTTATTTAGTAAGCATTTTTAGCATCTTTGGATATAGCTTAACAGCATTCTTCTTCCAATTATCAACAATTGATTTAGCGTGTTCTCTTGAGCCTGCAAAAGTCTTAACTTCAAAAGTAACACGGCCATTCTCAGTAATTTTACAAACAACAGTGTACGCATTTTCACTTTCAGGGATAAAATCTGCTGTAATAGAATATTCATCTTCAATAGAACGCAAATCTTCTTTAAAATTATTATCTATCTGAAAACGGGTAAAACCAGGAATCAAATCCTGAACTAAACTAATAGCCTGCCTACCATCAGCAGTCATCTCATATACAGTTTCATTTTTATCAGTAACACCTTTTAAAATATATTTATTATCCATTAAATCTAATAAAAATTGCTGAAAATAAAAGTAATTCATATCCTCAAAAGTCAAAATCAACTTATAAAAAGCAGTATTCTCAATAGGTTTATTAACCTTATTTAAAATATACAAAATCAAAGCTTTATTCTCAGCCAAAGTCTCATTATCAGAAGCCAATTTCATAAAATCAAATCCTTTCAAAAAACATAAATATTATATCACAAATATGGTGGAAAGCCAAGAGATTGAAAAAAATTGACACTATCACTTCAAAAAAATATATACAAACTCCATTTCTTGTGATAAAATATATCACAAAAGATGGAGTTTTTTATGGTAGCAGAGATTATTGTTAATAGATTAGCTAAGGATTTGAATAGAATATTTGATTATGTGGTTCCAGCTGGTATGATGGATAGTATTAGAGTTGGGGCTAGGGTTTTTGTGCCTTTTGGGGCTAAAAATTCGGCTGTTGAGGGGTTTGTTGTGGGGCTTAAGGAGAAGTCGGAGTGGGCTAAGAAGGAGATTGTTGAGATTGAGGATTTTCCTTTAACAGAGGAGAATGTGAAGCTTGCTCGCCTTATGGCTAGGAGGTATTTTTGCAATATTTCGGAGTGTATAAAGCTCATGCTTCCTCCGGGTGAGAAAACTACAAATTTGGAGAATAGAATTAAGGATAAAACTGCTAATTTTGTTTATTTGAAAAAGGATGAAGATGAAATTGAATTAGATATTGAAATTGGCAAAATTAAAAATAATAAGCACATTAAGGTTTTAAGATTTTTAGAAGAAAATGATGGAGTGTATAAGGCAGATTTGGAAACACTCATGGAAGTTTCTAGTGCTGTTTTGAAAACTTTGGAAAAAAATGGATATATTGAAATAATTGAACAAAAAATTGAAAGAAATCCTTTTAAGGGAAGAGAAGTAAAAAGAGATAAACCTCTTAGCCTTACTGATGAACAGCAAAGGGCTTTTGATATAATTGATAAAAGTAAATTTAATGAATTTTTGCTATATGGAGTTACTGGTTCAGGAAAAACTGAAGTTTATTTACAGCTTATACAAAGTGCATTAGATAAAGGAAAAAAAGCAATAGTTTTAGTTCCAGAAATTTCGCTTACACCACAAATGGTAGATAGATTTTCTTCAAGATTTGGGGACTGTATTTGCGTTCTACATAGTAAATTATCAACAGGAGAACGAAATGACCAGTGGAAAAACATAAAAGAACGGAAAATGCAAAATTGTAATAGGTGCAAGGTCAGCAATTTTTGCTCCTATTGATAATTTAGGAATAATTATAATAGATGAAGAGCATGATACATCATATAAATCTGATATGGCACCAAGGTTTAATGCAAAAGATATTGCAAAATACTTAGGAAAACAATATGATATTCCAATAGTCTTAGGAAGTGCAACACCAGACATATCCACATATTATAACTCGAAAAATATTATAAAACTTACCAAAAGAGCAAACTCATCAAACCTTCCTGATGTAGAAATAGTAGATTTAAGGCAAGAACTTGCAAATGGAAATCATTCAATAATTAGTGATAGACTAAGAGAAGAAATTCAAAATAACCTAAACAATAAAAAACAAACAATATTGTTCCTAAATAGAAGAGGATTTTCAACATTTGTTATGTGTAGAGATTGTGGTTATACTGCAAAATGCAAAAGATGTAATATTAGCTTAACCTACCATATAAAAGAAGATAAACTAAAATGCCATTACTGTGGATATGAAATGAACAATCCTAAAGTTTGCCCACAATGTAAAAGCAAGAACATAAAATATTTTGGAAGCGGAACACAAAAATTAGAAGACCTAGTAAAGAAAATGTTCCCAGAAGCAAGCACAATAAGAATGGATATAGATACAGTAAGCAAAAAAAATTCACATGAACAAATACTAAATAAATTTAAAAATGAAAATATTGATATACTAATTGGTACGCAAATGGTAGTAAAAGGCCACCATTTTCCAAATGTAACACTAGTTGGAGTCATTGCAGCAGATGGAAGCTTAAATACAGAAGACTACAGAGCAAACGAAAAAACATTTGATATACTAGTGCAAGTGGCCGGAAGAGCAGGCAGAGAGAAGCTTCCAGGCAAAGTAATAATCCAAACATATTCACCAGAAAACTTTTGCGTGCAGTGCTCAAAAGAGCAAAATTACGAAAAATTCTATAAAACAGAAATAGAACTAAGAAAACAATTGAAATATCCGCCATTTTGCGATATAATAATGTTTGGAATAAATTCTTCAAGTAAAGAAGAAATAAAAGTAGCTTCAGAGAAACTATATAAACTGCTAAAAACATATGGACAAGACAAAATGCAAATAATGCCACCATTACCAGCACCAATAGACAGAATAAAATATAGATATAGGTGGAGAATAATTGCAAAATGCAAACTTAGCAATACTATTATAGAAGTTATTAATAAATCTTTAGAAGAATATTACAAAGAAAAATATTTGAAGACAAGGGTTATAGTAGATGTAAATCCAAACAACATGTCATAGAAGGGAGAAAACAATGGCAATTAGAACAATTAGAACTGAAGGAGACGAGATTTTAAGAAAAAAATCTAAAAAAGTTGATGTAATAGATGAAAGAATAAAAGAAATAGTAAACGATATGATTGAAACTCTTCACAAATATGAAGGAGTAGGGTTAGCGGCAGTTCAAGTAGGAATGTTGAAACAAATTGTTGTAATTCAAGAGGCAGAAGATGAGCCAATATATGTAATAATAAACCCAGAAATATTATCTCAAAGTGGAACACAAATTGTTGAAGAAGGTTGCCTAAGTTTTCCAAACAAATTTGCAAAAATAGAAAGACCAGAAAAAATAAAAATAAGAGCATTAGATATAAATGGAAAGCCATTTGAAATAAAGGCAAAAGGACTTTTAGCACAAGCTATAAGTCATGAGATAGACCACTTAAATGGCGAAGTTTTTATAGATAAAATAATACCAGGAACTTTGGAAATAATAAAACCAGAAAAATAAAAAGGAGAAAAAAAGATGCTAAATATAGTTTTTATGGGAACTCCGGATTTTGCAAAAGAATCATTGGAGGCAATATATAATGCGGGTCATAATATAATTGCAGTTGTAACAAATCCAGACAGACCAAAAGGAAGAGGAATGAAAATGATAGCCTCTCCAGTAAAAGAATTTGCAAACTCAAAAAATATTCCAGTTTTGCAACCAGAAAAAATAAGGGAAATTAAAGAAACTTTAGAACACTTAAACCCAGATTTATTCTGCGTTGTGGCTTACGGAAAAATTTTGCCACAAGATGTTTTAGATATCCCTAAAAAAGGTTCTATAAATGTTCATGGGTCTTTGCTTCCAAAATACAGAGGAGCAGCTCCAATACAATGGGCAGTTTTAAATGGAGACAAAACAACAGGAATTACCACAATGTGCATGGATGCAGGAATGGATACAGGAGATATAATTCTAAAAGAAGAAGTTCAAATAGGAGAAAATGAAACAACTGGAGAATTGTGGGAGAGATTATCTAAAATAGGAGCACAGTTATTAGTAAAAACACTAAAAGAAATAGAAACAGGAACAGCAAAAAGAATTCCACAAGGAAAAGATTTTACAATGGCTCCAATGCTTAATAAAGAAATGGCAAAAATAGATTGGGAAAACAAAACAGCGGTTGAAATAAAAA
>USHY01000044.1 GCA_900554635.1 uncultured Clostridium sp.
CCAGTTTTATATCCTTCATCTTTTGCATATTCTAAACTTGCCTGCTCATCTCTTATGTACTTCTCTTTTAGTTCTGCAATCCTTCTTATCTTTTCATCTCCGCTTACTTGTTCTAACTCTCCAATGGCTTTTTTTATAGCTTTATTCTCTTCCATTATACTTGCTACCTCCTTTTGGTTTGGATTATCCAAAAACATCATCCATTGGCATATTGGGTTTTTGGGCATCTTTGCATACAGTTTTATTGCCTTTGGTATTTCTATTATAATTAATTCTAGTCTATCTGTCAATACCCTTTTCCCTGTTAATTCTTCTCTTATCTGCCACTTTATTCCTAGTTCATCTATTCCTTTTAATGCTTCTAATTCATGGTCTAATATTGCTATACTTATTGTCTTTTTTAGTATCTTATACTTTTCCCCTCTTTTGGCCTGTCTTGCATATGCATCTGCCCAGTAATATAGTATCCTTTCTGGTTCATTTTTACATGGTTTTAGCTGTATTTCAATTATACAATTTGTGTCATTTTCTAAATCTGCTCTTATATCCATTACTCCTAGTTTATCATCTGCTTCTATGATATTTACATACATATTTTTGTCAATTGTTTTTATCTTTACTTCTTCTTTTATAATGTCTGAAACCAGTACTCCTAGTATATCCTTATTCTCCTCTCTGAATAACGCATGAAATACAACATCTAACTTGGGTAACAACAGTTTCCCCTGTTCTCTTAAATTTCTTTTTTCCTCCATATAATTCCTCCTTTTTAAAACAGGCTTATTATGGACTAAACCCGCTTATTTAATTTAAAATTACATTCTTTTTGGGTATTTTTTAGATTTATTACTTGGAATTTTTAGAATCAATTTAAAACCCTCTTTTGACCTTTTTAGAATTTCGATCAAGATTTAAGAATATTAATACTATACCACACAATCCCCCTTTTTGCAACAAAAATCGTTCGACTTTTTTCGACATTGTAGTTAAAAAAAGAAGTTCTTTGGGCTTAATAAAGAACTCCTTTTCTATTCTTATACTGTTACTTTTTCCTTTTTAGTTTTACTTATTTTTTGTTCTTTTTTTACTTCCTCTTCTTTTTCATCTGGCAATAATAAGTTCAGCAATATTCCCACTATTGCTGCTAAGCTCATTCCTGATAGTGATAATGTGAAGTTTCCTGTTGTGAATGAAATTGCTGCTCCGCCAAGGCCTAGAACTAACATTGCTGATGCTACAACAACATTTTTTGTTTTTCCAAAGTCTATTTGATTTTCAATTAATACTTTCAAACCATTTACTGCTATAAATCCATAAAGTAATACTGTTACTCCTCCTAAAACTGCCCATGGAATACTTGAAATTATTGCTGTGAATTTTCCTAAGAATCCAAGTATTATTGCTATAATTGCAGCTAAGCCTATTACCCATACTGATGCTACTTTTGTCATTCCTACTACTGCTGTGTTTTCTCCATAAGTTGTGTTTGCAGGTCCTCCAATTGCTCCTGCAACAAATGTTGCTAAACCATCTCCCATTAAGGTTCTGTCTAATCCTGGTTCTTCAATTAAATCTTTTCCTATTATTGTACTTAGAGCTTTGTGGTCTCCAATATGTTCAGCCATTGTAACTAATGCAATTGGTGCCATTGAAATTGCTACCATGAAATCTGGCATATAGCTTACAAAAGGTATTGCAAAGTTTGGCATGCTAAAGAAAGCTGCTTCTTTAACTGCAGTAAAATCTACCATTCCAAGTATTATTGCTAAAACATATCCTGAAACAATCCCTACTAGGAATGGAATTACCTTTAAAAATCCTTTACCTCTTACTGCAACTACTGCAGTTACTAAAAATGTAAATGCTGCTACTGTTACAGTTTTCCATTCTATTGTTTCACTTGCTAAGCCTATGTTTGAAACTGCACTTGAAGCAAGGCTTAATCCTATAATCATAATCATCGGTCCTATTACTACTGGTGGAAGTAATTTATTTATCCATTTTTTCCCTGTGAAGTGGATTATTGTTGCAACTATCATGTAGATTAATCCAACTATCATAACCCCTGTCATAGTTCCTCCAAGTCCTCCTGCGGCATAGGCTACTATCATTGGTGATATGAAAGCAAATGAGCTTCCTAAGTACACTGGTGATTTACCTTTTGTACAAAGTATATATAATAAAGTTCCTACTCCTGATGCAAGTAAAGCAATTCCTGTTGATAATACCTCTGTTCCTGCCGCACTGTTTACAAGTAGTGGCACAAGCACTGTTGCACCAAACATAGCAAATACATGTTGAAATGCTAAAACTATCCATTTAGCAATTTTTGGTTTTTCGTTTACATCTAATAGCATTCTTTTTTGTTCCATAAAAAAATCCCCCTCTTAAATTTTTTAATATTACTTTTTGGAAAACTCGCGATTTTTTTCCAAAAAAAAACACTAATAAAAATTAGTGCTAAAATTGAAATATAAATGAAAAGGAAACAACTATAAAAGCAAAATAAATTGCATTTTTTAACAAATTTATTAAGTTACCTTCATAGAAAAATCCCTTCATTTTTTTCACCTTGAATATTCTACTACTTTTTAATTTAAAAAGCAAGAGTTTTTTTCAATTTTTTTATTTTCTTTTCGTTTTTTTCGTTGTCTTTTTTCTGGCCACTTTCTTTTTTACTGGTTTCTTTTCTTCTGCACCTGGCTTGTTCCAAGAGATGTAGTTGCATGAGGTTGGGTTGTTTTCGCAGATGTAGTAGTTTCTTTTTCTTTTGGTTTTTCTTATTTGAACTTTGCCTCCACATTTTGGGCATGGTTCTTCTATTGTTTCTACTAGTGGTTTTGCGTTTTGGCATTCTGGGTAGCCTGGGCAGGCTAGGAATTTGCCGTATTTGCCGTATTTTATTACCATCATTCTTCCGCATTTTTCACATGGTACATCTGATACTTCGTATTCTAGTTTTACATGTTCTAGTTCTTTTTCAACTCTTTCTACTACTGTTTCGAATGGACCATAAAAGTCGCGAATTACTTTTTTCCATTCTTCTTTTCCTTCTGCGATTTTATCGAATTTTTCTTCCATGTCTGCTGTGAATTTTACATTTAGAACATCTGGGAAGTTTTCTACTAATAGTTTGTTTACTATTCTTCCAAGTTCTGTTGGATGTAGCTGTTTTTGTATTTTTTCTATATAATGTCTTGCTAGAATTGTTGTAATTGTTGGTGAATAGGTACTTGGTCTACCTATTCCTTTTTCTTCAAGCGTTTTTACTAAGCTTGCTTCTGTATATCTTGGTGGTGGTTCTGTAAAGCTTTGTTTTGATTCTAGTTTTTCCTTTTTTAATTCTTGTTTTTCCACTAATTCTGGTATTTTTTCAAATTCTTCTTTTTCTTCAATATCGGCTGTTTCTACATATAATGTCATAAATCCTTTGAATTTTATTGTTTGACCATTTGCTCTTAGGTTATAACCATCTGCAAGTATTTTTACTGCAACTGTATCATAGATAGCAGCTGACATTTGGCTTGCTATAAATCTATTGTATACTAGTTTATATAATTTATATTGGTCATTGCTTAAACTAGATTTTACTTTTTCTGGTGAAAGTTCTATATATGTTGGTCTAATTGCTTCGTGAGCATCTTGTGCATCACCTTTTGTTTTATAGTATCTATTTTCATAGTAATTTGCACCGTATTCGCTTTCAATATATTCTTTTGCCGCTTTTCTTGCCTCTTCTGAAATTCTTGTTGAGTCTGTTCTCATATATGTTATTAAGCCTACTGTACCTTTTTCTGGTATTTTTACACCTTCATATAGGCCTTGTGCTACTGACATTGTTTTTCTAATTGCAAAGCCTAGTTTTCTTGATGCTTCTTGTTGCATTGTACTAGTTGTAAATGGTGGAGCTGGTGTACGTTTTTTCTCTCCGTTTTTTTATTTCTTCTACAATATATTTTGCTTTTTCTAAGTCTTGTAAAATGCTATTTACTTCGTTTTCTGAGTGTATATCTATTTTTTTATTATCTTTTCCATATAATTTTGCTTGGAAACTTTTTTTGCTTTTTGGTTCTTTTAAATCAGCATAGATATTCCAATATTCCTCTGGTTTGAAGTTTTCAATTTCTTCTTCTCTTTCTACTATTAACCTTACTGCAACTGATTGTACTCTTCCTGCTGATAATCCTTTTTGTACTTTTTTCCATAATACTGGGCTTATTTTATACCCAACTATTCTATCTAATACACGCCTTGCTTGTTGTGCATCTGTTAAATCCATGTCTATTTTTCTTGGCTGAGTTATTGCGCTTTTTACTGCATCTTTAGTTATTTCATTGAAAGTTACTCTACATATTTCATCTGGGTTTATTCCTAAAATATACGCCAAATGCCATGCTATTGCTTCTCCTTCACGGTCAGGGTCAGTTGCGAGATATACTTTTTTTGCATTTTTTGCATCTTTTTTTAATGATTTTATTAAATCTCCCTTTCCTCTTATATTTATGTATTGAGGTTCTAAAGTTTTTTCATCAATTCCTAGTTTAGATTTTGGTAAGTCTCTAATATGTCCCATTGATGCTACAACTTTAGTGTTTCCCCCTAAAAATTTTTTTATTGTATTTGCCTTTGCTGGTGATTCGACTATTATTAACTTGTCTGTCATAAATTCTTCCTTTCTTTAATTCTTTTGTCTTCTTAATATCCAGTTTTGTTTTGCTTCTACTGGAATATGTAATTTTACTTTTTGTCCTTCTTTTCCTGGGTTTACAAATTCTATTGGTTCATCTGTTTCTGCATCCCATAATTTGTCTATTATAAATTTATATGGTTCTATCTTGTCTGGAATTAATAGTTCTAATTTGTCCCCAATTTGTAATCTGTTCTTTATTTCTATTATACTCTTTTCTTTGTTAAATTCCTGCACTTTTCCTCCAAATTCAAAATTTGGGTTGTATTGTTTTCCTTCATATTCTTGGAAATCTCGGTTGTTTTTATCGTTAAAATAAAATGTTGTTAATCCTCTTGTTTTTGTTTTTTCTAGTTCATCTAGGTATTTTGTGTAATTGTAATTTTCTGGGTCATTCATATAATCATCTATTGCTGCTCTATATGTGTTTATTATTGTTGCTAGATAGTATTCTGTTTTTAACCTTCCTTCTATTTTTAAGCTGTCTACTCCCATTTGAATTACTTCTGGTAATTCTTTTATTAAGCACATGTCTTTTGATGATAAAATATATGTTCCATATTCATCTTGTTCAACTGGCATCATTAAACCTGGGTTGTTTTTTTCTTCTAAATAAAGATTATATGCCCATCTGCAGCTTTGTGCACAATCGCCTAGGTTTGCACATCTTCCTGCTAAAAAGTCGCTTAAATGGCATCTTCCTGAATATCCATAGCATATTGCTCCATGTATGAACATTTCTATTTCTAAGTCTTCTGGTTTATTTTTCATTATTTCTTTTATTTCTTCTTTATTAAGTTCACGCGCAAGTATTATTCTTTTCGCTCCATTATTGTACCAAAATTTGCTTGTATGGTAGCTTACTGTGTTTGCTTGTGTACTTATGTGTATTGGAAGGTCTGGGGCAAGCTCTTTTACTGCATCTACTACTCCACCATCTGAAACAATAACTCCATCTGCTTTTATTCTATCTAGCATTTTTATTTGTTCTTTTACTTCATCATACATATAATCTCTTGCATATATGTTTAGTGGTACATATACTTTTTTATTTATACTGTGTGCATATTTTATTATTTTTTCTAACTCTGTATCATCTATTTCTACTCTTGATCTTAGTGAAAGCTTTGAAGTTCCACAATATACGCTATCTGCTCCATATTCAAATGCTACTTTTGCCTTTTCAAAAGACCCTGCTGGGGCTAGTAATTCTGGTTTTTTCATTATCTTTCTTCTCCTTCATCTTTATCTCTATCTTTATTTTTTCTTGTATCTAAAAAAGGATACATTTTTTTCAAAACTTCTTCATTGCTTAGTGCTCTCATTCTTCCATGGTCTGAAACCCACATGATTGGTATCTGGTTTTTAGAAAAGCCATTTGTATCATATCTTTCTTGAATTTCTGCTTGATTAACATTTTTGTATTTTGAATGTGATGCGTTGCCTATTGCTGCATTTATTGCAACTTCAAAGGTTTTGAATTGAAATTCTATTTCTGGAATGTTTTCATATTCTTCATTTTCAAGTCCAAGTTGTTCTGTTTTATCTTTTCTTAATGTAAGCATTCTGTGTTCTGCCTTGTATCCATTAGCTTTGTCCCATTTATTACATCTTTCTTCATTTGCAATCATATATTTCTCAATTTCATTTTTTACTATCTCTATTTCGCTTTCTGTTGCAGTTAGAACTTCCATTCCAAATACATCATCAAGAGTTTTTTTTCTATCATTTCTTATTGCTGACATTGGAGCCTTTATTCTAGCTCTTAATTCAACATATTCTGAAATGTTTCCATTATCCTTTAATTGATTTATTAATTTATTAATATGCAACATTATTCTTACAAAACCTTCCCTTTGGTCTGATACAAAATTATAATATGCCAAAAGTTCATTCATTCCTTTGCTTGGTTCTTTATATCCTCCAAGTTTTCCTTTAAAATTTCCTTTAAAATTTCCTTTAATCATCTTACCACCTCTTACATTTTTTTACTTATTGCAAGACCATCTCCAACTTCTAGTATTTGGGTTGTTAAGTTTTCATTTTCATTCAATTCTTTTAGGAATTCTCTAAGTCCTCTTACCGCTGTTCTTTGTTTATGTTTGTTGTAATCGCTCATTACATATCCCTTATATAAAACATTATCTGCTACTATTATACCATTATTTCCCAGCATTCGTAAAGCCTCTGATAGAAATATTGGATACTTACCCTTTGCAGCATCAATAAAAACAACATCATAAGGGCCCTTTAATGTTGGTAGAATCTCTATGGCATCACCTTCAAAAATATGTATTTTTTCCTCCAAGTTCAAATCCTTAACATTTTCCTTGGCCTCTTTTATCCTTTCTTCATCTCTTTCTATTGTATCTATATATCCATTTTCAATTAAATATTTTGAAAACATAATTGCTGAATACCCAACAGCTGTGCCTATTTCAAGTATTCGCTCTGGTTTCTTATCTTCCAAAATTTTGCCAACCACTTCTAAAGTATCATCCATTATTATAGGAATATGCTCATTTAATGCTTTTTCTTTAATTTGTTCTATTGTTTGCATATATAAAACCCCTTTCAAAAGTCCTCTATTATATATTACTACAAAATCGCTTAAAGTCAATGGCTTTAAGCGATTTTGTGGAATTTTGGCTGGGGTGGTAGGATTCGAACCTACGGAATGTCGGAGTCAGAGTCCGATGCCTTACCACTTGGCGACACCCCAAT
>USHY01000045.1 GCA_900554635.1 uncultured Clostridium sp.
AACATTCCATGTTAGTAGCCTAATTTATACTGTCCAACTTTTTGGGTTCAGTACAGAGTTTGCTTCGCCTTTGTTTAATTATAATTTTGTTTCTTCATTGCATTCTCTATTACATTCTCTGTGGCATGGTTTAAAGTCTTTGCATTCTAGTCTTACACCTTTTAGGCATTTTCCATGTCTTCTACATTCTACACATTGTTTGCAGTGTTTTACTCTGTCTACCCATATTTGAATTTCATATTTCTTGTCTGGGCACAATGGTCCAAATACGAATTCTCCATCTCTATCTGTAAATGTGTGTGATACTGGGTTTCTTTCTTCTTTTCCATAGTCTAAGCATACTTCTATTAATTTTACAACTGCATCTTCTACTGGCTCTTTGTAGCAATCTCTTATTATGCCATATATTACATTTCTATTGTCTTCTGGTAGGTTTATTTCTAAGTCAAATTGTTTTCCTTTTTCGATAAATCCATCCACTTTGATGTCTTGACAACATGGTTTCTTTTCATCAAATTCCATTTTTCTCATCACCTTTTCAATATTTTTATATGCTTTCTTCGCATATCTATTATATTATATGATTTATGTCGAAAAAGGTGAAAAAAGAGCATTAAAAGCTCTTTTTAGATATTATTGAAATATGTTGTTTCCATATCTGCTTCATGTAATAATAATGCTAATGGATATTTCTTAAATGCTTGGCCTAGGGCTAAATATTGTTCTTTTGGTTCTGAGAATCCCATATGCCAACGAATTGCATATTTTTCATCATTGGTTAATTTTATATACTCTGTAATCATCATTACTGATTTTTCTCCATGCCCATATGGTATTGTATCTTCAATTGTATAATATGGTACTTTTTCCCATTCTCCTTTTGCATTTTTTGCATTTCTAAAATCTGTTTTGTAGAAATTTACTTTGCATAAATCATGTAGCAAAGTTACTATTATAAGTGTTTCTTCACTTACATCCATTTTGTGGTACTCTATTTTTCCCTTTAGTATTTTATAAACATTATAGCTATGCTCAATTAATCCACCCTTATATGCTCCATGGTATTTTGTGCTTGCTGGTGCTTCATAATAATCAGATTTATCTAAAAAATCTAACAGTTCTTGCATTCCAGGTCGGTTCACTTTATTTAATAATTCTTTTACTTTATCTTTTACTTCACTCATATTATTTCTCTCTTCCTAATAATAGAACAGCCTCTAAAAGCTGTTCTATCTAAAATTTATGCTGTTTCAGTTTGCCTCATAGTCTTTGCTTTTCTTTTTTTGATTATTCCTCTTGTTTGGTCAACCTCATTTTCTTTGCAAAATTCAAGAATTGGTGGAGCTTTTTTTTCTACAGTGTCTTTTGTTATTGTACACTTCTCTATTCTTAAATTGCTTGGAACATCAAACATTATATCTCTCATTATTTCTTCTATAATAGATCTTAAACCTCTTGCTCCTGTATTTCTTTCTAGTGCTTTATCTACTATTGCATTTAGTGCATCTTGTTCAAATTCAAGTTCTACACCATCTAACTCTAAAAGTTTTTTATACTGCTTTACTAAGGCATTTTTTGGTTTTGTTACGATTTCAATTAGAGCATTTCTATCTAATTCTTGAAGTGTTGCAAGTATTGGTAATCTACCTACAAATTCTGGTATCAATCCAAATTTCAATAAATCTTGAGGTAGTAATTCTTCATATATTTTGTATTTATCCTGAATATCTTTTTTGCTTTCTATTTGAGCACCAAATCCTAAAGCTTTTTTGCAAGTTCTATCTTTAATAATCTTGTCTAATCCTTCAAACGCTCCTCCACATATAAACAATATGTTAGATGTATCTATTTGTATAAACTCTTGATGAGGATGTTTTCTTCCTCCTTGTGGTGGAACTGAAGCAACTGTTCCCTCAACAATTTTCAAAAGTGCTTGTTGTACACCTTCACCGCTTACATCTCTTGTTATTGATGGATTTTCTGATTTTCTTGTTATTTTATCTATTTCATCAATATAAATAATTCCTTTTTGGGCTTTTTCAATATCGAAATTTGCATTTTGAATAAGTTTTAAAAGTATATTTTCAACATCTTCTCCAACATATCCTGCTTCTGTAAGTGTTGTAGCATCAGCTATTGCAAATGGAACATTTAAGATTCTGGCTAAAGTTTGTGCCAAAAGTGTTTTTCCTGAACCTGTTGGTCCTAAAAGTAATATGTTACTTTTTTGAATTTCTACATCATCAATTATTTCTTTGCAGTTAATTCTCTTATAATGATTATATACAGCTACTGCAAGTGTTTTCTTTGCCTCATTTTGTCCGATTACATATTCATCTAAAACATTTTTGATTTCCTGTGGTGTAGGTATTTCTTCGGTTTTAACATCTTCATAGCCTAGGTCTTCACTATATGCTTCGCTCTCTATTATGTTGTTGCAAACATTTATACATTCATCACAAATATATACTGATTTAGGACCTGCTATTAGTTTTTTTACCATTTCTTGTGCTTTACCACAAAATGAACATCTAATTTCATTACTTTCTTTTTTATTTGCCATTTTCTTTCCTTTCTTTATTTACGATAATCAAGAATTTCATCAATTAAACCATATTTTAAAGCTTCTTCAGCTGTCATATAATGGTCTCTTTCTGTATCTTTTTCAATTTGTTCTAAACTTTGGCCTGTTTTTTCGCTTAATATTTTGTTTAGTTTTTCTCTTGTTTTTACCATATGGTCAGCATGTATTTTTATTTCAGTTGTTTGGCCTGCTAATCCTCCTGAGATTAATGGTTGGTGTATTAGTACTTCAGCATTTGGTGTAGCATATCTTTTGCCTTTTGCTCCACAAGCTAAAAGTACAGAACCCATGCTTGCAGCTAAACCAACACAAATTGTTGATACAGGACATTTAATATAGTTCATTGTATCTACTATTGCCATTCCATCTGTTATTGAACCACCTGGGCTGTTTATATAAAATGAAATTTCTTTATCAGGGTCTTCAGATTCTAGGAATAACATTTGAGCTACTACTAAGCTTGCTGTTGCTGGGTTTACATCCTCGCTTAAAAATATTATTCTATCTTTCAATAGTCTTGAGAATATATCATATGACCTTTCTCCTCTACTTGTTTGCTCTATAACATAAGGTACTAAACTATTTTTTTCCATAATTTATCAAATCCTTTCTTTGTTTTTATGTAAAATAGGGACTGGCACAAAGGTGCTAGCCCCTTGTAAATTCTGCTTATTTTATTTTAGCATTATCTACAATGAAATGAATTGTTTTTTCTGATTTTAATGTTTCTTCAACATATTTTCTTAAATTTGGATTATTTTTTGCTTCTTCTTCTTTTTGTCCGTATGTTTCAGCCATTTCTTTTATTTTTGCATCAATTTCTTCTTCTGTTACTTCAATTTTGCTGTCTTTCATTATTGCTTCTAATACTAAGTTTACTTTAACTTGTTTTTCTGCTTCTTCTTTATATTCATCTCTGAATTCTTTCTTTGTTTTGCCAATCATTTGTAGATATTGGTCTAAGTTCATTCCTTGGTAGCTAAGTCTTGATGAAATATCTTTTTCCATATTATCTATTTGAGTTTCAATCATTCCGCTTGGAATTTCAACTTTTGCATTTTTGCAAACTTCTTCAATTGCTTTATCTTCCATTTCAAATTTTGCTTTTGAAGCATTTTCTTTTTCTAGTCTTTCTTTGATTGATTTTTTCCAATCTGCTAATGTATCAAACTCGCTTGCATCTTTTGCAAATTCATCATTGATTTCTGGTAATTCTTTTTTCTTAATTTCATGTAATTTGATTTTGAATGTTGCTTCTTTTCCTGCAAGTTCTTTTGCTGGATATTCTTCTGGGAATGTTACTTTGATGTCTTTGTTTTCATCAATTTTCATTCCAATTATTTGATCTTCAAATCCTGGTATGAATTTTCCACTTCCTATTTCTAATTCATGGTTTTCAGCTTTTCCACCTTCAAATGCAACTCCATCAACAAATCCTTCAAAATCAATTATTGTGATATCACCTTTTTGAACTGGTCTGTCTTCAACTGCAACTAGTCTTGCATTATGTTCTGCTGCATGTGCTAGTTCATGGTTAATATCTTCATCAGATACATTATACTCTACTTTTTTAAGTTCTATACCTTTATATTCTCCTAAAGTTACTTCAGGTTTTGTTTGAACTACAGCTGTGAATATTAAGTCTTTTCCTGATTCTATTTGTTTAATGTCGATTTCTGGTTTACTTACTGCTTCGATTTTATTGTCTTCTAGTCCTTTTACATATACATCGCCAGCTATTTCATTAAAAGCATCTTCATAGAAGATTTGGATTCCATAAGCTTTTTCTACCATCTTAAATGGTGCTTTTCCTCTTCTAAATCCAGGGATGTTAAAATATTTCGCATTTTTCTTATATACTGTTTGTATAGCTTCATTAAACTTTTCAGCTTCAACTGTGAATTCAAGTTTTACTTCATTTGCTTTATTTTTTACATTTTCTACTTTTACTTTCATTATTAAAATTCAATCCTTTCCGTTTGCTAAAATTAACTATATTATTATATCATATTTTCCTTGTTTTGCAAGTAGTTTGCATAAATTTTTCATGTTTATAGTTCGATTATTTTTTCCCATGGCATGTTTTCTTTTCCAAAATGACCATAATTTGTTGTTTGCTTATATATTGGTGCTTTTAAGCCTAGGTATTTAATTATTTCTTTTGGAGTTAAGTTGAATTTTGCTTTTATTTTTTTCATTATTTCTTCTTCTGGTATTGTTGCTGTTCCAAAAGTTTCTATAAATATTGAAACTGGTTCTGCAATTCCTATGGCATATGATAATTGTATTTCGCATTTTCTTGCATATCCATTTGCTACAATGTTTTTTGCTAGGTGTCTTGCCATATATGTTGCTGACCTATCTACTTTTGTTGCATCTTTTCCTGAAAATGCCCCTCCACCATGGCGACTATATCCACCATATGTATCAACAATTATTTTTCTTCCAGTTAGTCCGCTATCCCCAAGAGGTCCACCTATTACAAATCTGCCTGTTGGATTAATGTAATATTTTGCTTTTTCATCTAATAAATTACTTGGAATTACTTTATCAATTACTTCTTTGATAATTTCTTTTTTTAGTTCTTCAAGGTCTTTTGTATCACTGTGTTGTGCTGATATTACTATTGTATCAATTCTTGTTGGTCCTTCATTGTTGTATTCTACTGTTACTTGTGTTTTTCCATCTGGTTTTAAACCATGAATTATATTTTGTTTTCTAACCTCTGTAAGTCTTTTTGCTAATTTATGGGCTACAGAAATTGCAAGTGGCATATATTCCTCTGTTTCATCACAGGCATAGCCAAACATCATTCCTTGGTCTCCTGCTCCTCCTATTTCATCATTTGTTCCTAGTGCAATATCTGGAGATTGTTTACATATGTTTACATGAACTTTGCATGTTTCATAATCGATTCCCGTTTCAGCATCATTATAGCCAACTTCACAAATGGCTTGTCTTACTATTTTTTCAATATCTATATTTTCAGCTTTTGATGTAATTTCTCCTGTTACTATTACTTCTCCTTTGCTTGCAACTGTTTCGCAAGCTACTCTTGAATTTTCATCTTGTTCTAAATAAGCATCCAAAATACTATCTGATATATAATCACATAATTTATCTGGATGCCCCTCTGTTACACTTTCAGATGTAAAAAACTTCTTCATTTCTATTCCTTCTTTCATCAATTTAAGATTTAAAAGCTTTTGCTATTTCTGCAAAAGCTTTTTAACTGTATCACTTATTGTTTTGCCATCACCAGCAGCTCCTATTTTTTCTTTAGCAGCTTTCATTACCTTTCCCATGTCTTTCATAGTTGTTGCACCAGTTTCAGTTATAACTTCTTCTACTATTTTTTCTATTTCTTCTACTGATAATTGTTTAGGTAGGTATTCAGCTAAAATTTCTATTTCTTCTTTATTCTGTTTAATTAAATCTTCTCTACCACTTTTTTCAAATTCAGATTCTGCATCTTTTCTCTTTTTGCTTTCTTTTGCAATTATTTCTATAACTTGTTCATCTGTTAAAGTAATTTGTTTATCCTTTTCAACCTGTAAAATGGCTGCTCTAACCATTTGTATAGTGTTTTTTCTTATAATGTTTTTATCCTTCATTGCTTCTTTTAAATCCTCTAATAATTTTTCCTTAACCATAATGTTTACCTCCTATAAATTTAATATATCAATAAAAGCCACGCTTTCCCGCTTTTTGTTTAATATCATATAAAAATAAAACCGAATTATCAGTTTTGGTAATTCGGTTTTGTTTGGTCGGGGTGACACGGATCGAACGTGCGACCTCATGGTCCCAAACCACGCGCTC
>USHY01000046.1 GCA_900554635.1 uncultured Clostridium sp.
AAGATGGAAAAAGACCAGAAAAAATAACAGTTGAATTATACAGAAACAATGAAAACGAACCAGTTGAAACAGTTACAATAGATGCAAGCAGTGACTGGAAATATGTATTTAACAAATTACCAAAATATGATGAAAACAAAAATGAAATTACATACAGAGTTGTTGAAGTAACAGTTCCAGAATATGATACAAAATATGAAATATCAGACAATGGAGTAGAAATCTACAACCACCACACACCAGAAACAACTTCAATTTCAGGAAGAAAAACATGGAATGATAGCAGTAACCAAGATGGAGTAAGACCAGACAGCATAACAGTAGAACTACTAAAAACAGTAGATGGCACAACAACAAGTATGGGAGACAATTATAAGAGAACATTAACAGGAAATACAGTAGATACAGTAGACTATAGTTGGTCAGACTTACCAGTATATGAAGCAGGAAAAAGAATAACATACACAGTAAAAGAAGTAGGCGAAACAAATGGCAAAATAGCTGGAAAGAATGGCAAAAAATATACAGTAGAATATGATGTAATGAACATTACAAACAGCTACGAACCAGAAAAAACATCAATTTCAGGCAGAAAGACTTGGGTAGACTTAAGTAGTTCAACAAGACCAGAAAGCATAACAGTAAACTTATTAGCAGATGGAACAAAAGTAACAGACAAAACAGTAAAAGCAAGTGACAAATGGGCATGGTCATTTACAGGATTAGATAAATACAAAGCAGGAAAAGAAATTGTATATTCAATAGAAGAAATTACAGTTCCAAGATATACAGCAGTAGTAGATGGATACAACATTACAAATACAATAAAACAAGAATACGTTACTCTAAGTGGAACAAAGACATGGCTTGATTCAGAAGGAACTACACACCCAACAATAACACTTGGTATTAAACAAAATGGTTCAAATGAGCTATATACCGTAAATGGTAACCCATACACATTTACACTAGAAAATAATGAAACAGAATATGTATTTAATAGCTTACCAAAATACAAAACTGAAATAGTAGATGGCGAAGAAAAACTTGTAGTAAAAAATGGCAAAGTGGAATTAAACACTTATGAAGTTGTTGAAGTAACAGAGCTAACAGACTATACAGTTGAATATAGTGGAGTAAGTAAAGTTGGATACAACTTTGTACAAAACATTACAAATAGGTTAAATCAAACAACAATTAATTTAACAGTTAATAAAGTTTGGCATGATAATGTTACAGCAAGTGAAAGACCAGAAATTACAATTATACTAAACAAAAACGGTGAATTTTATGATAGCAAAAAAATACCTAACAGTAAATCATCTTGCACATTTGAAAATCTAGAAAGATATACATTTAATAATGATGGAACTTGTAGCGAAAACATATATACTATAACAGAAGAAACAGTTAATGGATATGATATAGATATTAGCAGTGAAATTGTAAAGAATGGAAATGAATGGACAAAAACAATTATCAATACAAAATCACAAGAAAAAATCAATATTGAAGGAACAAAAACATGGAATTGTGTACCAGATGGAGAAACAAAGCCAACAGTAATAGTAGAATTATTTAGAGATTACCAAGATGGAGACCAAGCAATTAATGGAACAGAGGTAGTAAATGGAAAATACAGCTTTACTGACTTGGATAAATTTAGTCCAGATGATTATCATGAATATCAATATACTGTAAGAGAAATTGTACCAGATGGTTACATTGCAACTTATGATGGATATAATATTACAAATACAAAACAAATAACTGCAACAAAAACAGCAGAAACTTCAACAGGAGTAAAAGAAGTAAATATTGGAGAAACAATTGAATATAAAATAATAATAACAAACAATACAGAAGTTGCAACAGAGGTAACAGTAAAAGATAACATATTACAATTAAATCATCAAGACAATAATAGTGTAGAGGTTGAATTAGATACAGAAAAATCTATTACATTAGAAGGAAAACCTTTAACAGCTGAGGAAGTTCAAGCACTATATAATGGAACATTCAAAGTTCAAATGCCAGCAACTGCTACAAGAACAATAGTTATACCAATTAAAGTAACAGCAGGAATGACAGGAGATAAGATAAAAAATACAGCATATGTAAATGGAAAACCAACAAATGAGGTAATTAACCCAATTGAAAGAACAGTAGCTGTAACAAAATATAAAAACAACTTAGCTTCAACAAACATTGTGTTAGTACTTGATGTATCATCATCTATGAAGGGCAAAAAAATAGAAACAGCTAAACAAGCAATTGTAGACTTTATAAATGCAACTTATAAAATCCCTGAAAACAAGGATGTAACATTTACACTTATTACATTTGCTGATAGAGAATATACAGAAGGGGCAAGAGGAGATCAACATGGTGAGAAATATCAATATCATGGTGGATTATTTGAATTCAATAATGAAGGAAAATATGAACATAAATGTGGAAACTTTATAATAACATCAGGTAACTATAAGAAATTTGAGACTGCATTTGATGGTTTATTAACAGATCGTGGAACAAACATGAGAGCAGGCTTAGAGGTAGCTAATAAAATTATATACGGAGAAAGTGAAAATGCAATATCTAAACTTTATCCAAGTTATGACAAAGTTGTAATCTTCTTCGGTGATGGAGAACCATACGGTGAAACAAAATTAAAGAATAATCCAGAAGGAATAAGAGAAGCCGCAGGATGGCTAAAGGCTAAGAAAGCAAAAGTATATTCAATAGGATTTGGAAATGGAGCATCTAAAGGAACAAAAGGCTATGAAAGGCTAAAAGATATTAGCAGTGATGGAAAAGTTTATACATCAAGCAATTACACACAATTAGTTAAGAACTTTAGTGACATTGTAAGTGCAGATCCAGTAGTATATCCATATACAATAGATGGAAATGCAATAGTTGAGCTTACAGCTGAATCAACACAAAAAATCGTAGTTGATGAGAAAAACCCTATTATAATTAAGATAGGAGATGCTCCTGAAATAAAAATAACAGATGCAGCAACTGCAGAAGCATGCAAAATAACATACACAGATAAGAAAATAATATGGGATGTAAAAGAATACTCAAAAGATACAAACTTAAGAATTTCATACCATGTTCAATAATAAGTAAACAAAAAATGTGATTCATAAATTGAATCACATTTTTTATTATAAATTAATCAACCAATTTAACTGTATAATGTGTAACTTTTGATAAATCAATAACTGAAATAGAAGAAAAAGCAGATTGATTATTTGCTTTTATGTTTGATATAGGAATATCTAACTCGTAAATAACACTATTGTTATCATCAAATAGAGTGTAAGCACATTTTAAGTCATAAATATCTACTTGAGATGAATTAAATATAATTCCATTAACTTTAGAAACCCCATTTTGCACATCAATTTTTAAACTTTTTGAAGTCAAATAATCTGCATTCTCAAAACCAACTTCATCAGCTATGCTATATCTTTGTGATGGATTAGCTTTTTGAGGTTCTTCGTTTTCTTTAAAAGACATATAAGGCATCAAAAAAAATATAAATGTAGCAATTACGAATAATATTATCAAGATAATTGTAATAAACTTATGAAAGTTAAGTTTATTTTTTTCAGCTACATGCTTGCCATTTGTTTTTTCATTAGAGTTATTTTCTTTTCTCATAAAAACTCCTTTCAAAATTATTAAATACATTCTATAATAAATATGCAATAAAATCAAGAGTAAAATTGCAAAAACTCTTGTAAAAAAACTCACAATAATGTTATAATAAATGCGAGGTTAAAACAAATGGAAGATGAAATTGTTGAGGAAAAAGAAATTAAAATTTTTAAGGAAATAGTTGAATGGTGCTTTTGTATTTTCTTGGCCATAATTATTGCACTCGCTACGAGGTATTATATCTTTACATCAACTGTAGTAAAACAATCTTCAATGTATCCAACATTAAATGAAAATCAAAGAATTGCTTTAAGTAGGATAAATAGGATAACAAAAGCAGAGTACAAACAAGGGGATATTGTTACTTTTGAAGAACCTAGTGAAATAAAAAGAGGAACAGATGTTGATGTAGCAAATAAGATTGCAATATATAACTATAAGCCACAGTCTTTTTGGGAAAAATTTTCGTATAATATCTTGGAACTAACTAAAAGGAGCTATATTAAGAGGGTTATAGGTGTAGCAGGAGATAGAATTCAAATTGTGAATGGCAAAGTTTATGTGAATGGCAAAGAACTTGTTGAAGACTACTTAGAAGATGGTGTAACAACTAAAACTGTGTATTATAACGACTTAACCGTTCCAGAAGGATGTATATATGTAATGGGAGACAATAGAGATGAAAGTATGGATAGCAGAACTTTTGGATGTATTCCACTAGAAAGAGTTGAAGGAAAGGTTATTTTGCGTTATTGGCCAATTAGTAGATTTGGAAAAGTAAAGTAAAAAAATTAGAAGCTTTAAATAATGCTTCTAATTTTTTCTATAATCATATTAAGTGCAACATGATTGTATCCGCCTTCTGGAACGATAATGTCTGCATATTTTTTGCTAGGCTCAACAAACTGCTCGTGCATAGGTTTTACAGTTGTAGTGTATTGCTCTATAACAGATTCAAGAGTACGGCCTCTGTCTCTAACATCACGAACTAGTCTTCTGATAAAACGAATATCTGCATCGGTATCAACAAAAATCTTAATATCCATCATATCTCTTAGTTCTTTGTTTTCAAATATTAAAATACCATCTAATACTATTACTTTTTTAGGAACAACTTCAAATGTTTGCTCTTCTCTTAAGTGGTCAACAAATGAATAATTTGGTCTATAAATTGTTTCACCATTTTTAAGTTTTGATAGATGTTCAATTAATAAATCAGTATCAAAAGCATCGGGATGGTCAAAATTTAATTTTTTTCTTTCGTCAAATGAAAGGTCAGAATGGCTTTTGTAATAATAATCATGAGAAAGCATTGAAATATCATTTGCAAATTCTTTCCTGATATTTTCAGCTAAAGTGCTCTTGCCAGAACCAGTTCCGCCCGCAATTCCAATTAAAACAGGATTAAGTTCCATTTTTAAAACCTCCAAAAATAAACTATATATATTGTAAACTAAAATCAGCAGAAATGCAATAAAAATCGACAAAATAGTACAAATAATAAATAATAGAAGGAATTTTCCTTAGCAATTAGCATAAAATTAGATAGGGTGATTGAATATGTATGATTATCATTATGATTTATTAACATATATATTAATGAATAAAGATAATTTAAGAGAAGTGAAGAAGCATTGTAGCAATATTTTTAAAGGTGGAATAGATGGTGGGATTTTTAATTTGTTTTATATGTCTCCTGAAGAAATGAAAGAAGAGCTTTCAATAAATTATGAAGAGATTGATGTAGTGAAGAATTTAGAAACAGTAAAAAAGAGCATGCAAAAAGAACAGCTAATACCAGAAAATATTAATTATATAATAGGAATTGAAGGATTAGATTATTTAAAAAAAATAGAGGATATAGATGTTTTATATGAACTTGGAGTACGAGAAATTGCACCTGTTTGGAATAATCACAATAAGTTCGGAACAGGTGTAAGACTAGGTAAGATTATAAACAAACAAAAAGGTCTTACATCACAGGGAAAAGAGCTTGTGCACAAACTAATTGAAATTGGAATAATAATAGATGTGTCGCATAGCGATGAGGAAACATTTTGGGATATAATAAAAGAATGCAAAAAACACAAAAACCAAATTCCTAAAATAATAGCATCACACTCAAATTGCAAAGCAATATACAATGTACAAAGAAACCTAGATGATAAGCAAATAAAGGCAATAGCAGAATTTAATCGGAATAATAGGGGTTGTAACAATAAAACAATTTTTATCAAAGCAAAACCCAGAAAAAGCATACATAGAAAACATAAAACACATGTTACAAATAACCCAAACCCCAAAAACACTAGCTATTGCCACAGATGATATGTCATACTACAAAATAAATTCAAACTATTATAAGCAAATGAATTTATATAAACAAGAAAAAACAAACAAAAAAATAACTGAGCTGCTAAAAACCAATAACTTCAGCAAGCAAGAAATAAAGACTATAACAAAAAATGATTTTCTAACCACAAACTGTCGAAAAAAGCCGAACGATTTTTGTTGCAAAAAGGGGGATTGTGTGGTAAAGTAGGTAGCAAGTATTATGGAAGAAAATAAAGCTATAAAGAAAGCCATACCACTTTGTTATATTTCACAAAAACTATTGCAAAAAATATTATTTTAGTATAAAATATAGAAAAAGGCAAAGCAA
>USHY01000047.1 GCA_900554635.1 uncultured Clostridium sp.
GGTATGGCACATATGGGTATTGGTAGAGCAAGTGGAGAAAATAGAGCAGAAGATGCTGCAAAAGAAGCAATTCAAAGCCCATTACTAGAAACTTCAATAGAAGGAGCAAGAGGTGTTATTATTAACATTACAGGTGGACCTGATCTTGGATTACAAGAAGCAAATACAGCTGCAGAACTTGTTCAAAGAAGTGTTGACCCTGAAGCAAATATTATCTTTGGTGTTGTAACAGATGAAAGCCTTGGAGATGAAATTCAAATTACTGTTATTGCAACAGGTTTTGAGAAAGATGAAAATATTTCAACAATTGGTGTAGAGAATTTAGTAAATAACACATGGAATAAAAAGATTAATTCAATACCATCAAGCCAAGATAATAAAGCAGATAATCCAAACGATTTAGACATACCATCATTTTTAAGAAATAAAAGAAAATAATAAATTAATACATAAATTTGGAAAATTAAAAAAGAAATAGTCTACAAAAGTAGATTATTTCTTTTTTTCGAGCCGACAAATAGACAGACTTTGCAGATAAAAAGTAGTACAATCTATCAAGAGGTAAGAAAATGACTTTATATGTGGATATAATTTTCTTAGAAAATCTAATTATGAACTCAATAATTATATTAGCTACAGGAATTATATTAAAAAACACACAAAGAATCTGGAGAAACCTTGTATCAAGCGGAATAGGAGCAATATATGCAATTTTAATTTATACTTCAAATTTTAAAATTTATTCAAATATTATTTTAAAAGTTATATTATCAGTTGTTATAGTTTATATCGCATTTAAACCAGCAAATATAAGATCTTTTTTAAAACACATAATAATATTCTATTTAACTTCTTTTACATTTGGAGGAGTAGCATTTGCACTTTTATATTTTGTAAGACCACAAGATATACTGTTTCAAAATGGGGTATTAATAGGTACATATCCAATAAAAATGATATTAGCAGGTGGAATATTAGGATTTATTATAATAACTTTTGCATTTAAAAATATTAAGGGAAAATTAACAAGAAAAGATATGATGTGTACTGTAATTATTGGAAATAGAAGAATAACAGCAATAGTAGATACCGGAAATCTTTTAAAAGACCCAATAACAAAAATGCCAGTGTTAATTATGGAAAGGGAAATGTTAAAAGGAATATTTCCAGAAATCATTTTGGAAAATGCTACAGATATTGTAAATGGCAAAGAAATTGAGCTAGGGGAATATTCTTCAAAATTAAGGGTAATACCATATAAGAGCATAGGCAAGGAAAATGGCTTATTACTGGGCATAAAAGCTAAGAATATAAGAATAGTCTATCAAGACATAGAAAAAGCACATGATGTTATAATTGGAATTTACACAGGAACTTTAAGCAAAAACAATAAGTATTCAGCAATTGTAGGGCTGGAATTATTATAAAGGGGGAAACTATGGAAATTTTAGATATTTTAAAATTTAAAATTAAAAAATACTTTGGAAAAGAAGAGGAACTAGATGGCATATTTTACATAGCCGGCAGCCAAACACTTCCACCCCCATTACCCCCAGAAGAAGAGGAAAAAATGCTTCAAAGACTAGAACAAAAAGACTTTGAAGCAAGGCAAATATTAGTAGAACATAATTTAAGACTTGTTGTATATATAGCTAAAAAATTTGAAAATACAGGAATTGGAATAGAGGACCTAATATCAATTGGCACAATAGGCCTCATGAAGGCCATAAACACCTTTAAAACGGGCAAAAATATAAAGCTGGCAACATATGCTTCAAGATGTATAGAAAACGAAATTTTAATGTATTTAAGAAGAAGCAACAAAACAAAAGGGGAAGTCTCAATAGATGAACCATTAAATCAAGATGGAGATGGAAACGAATTACTATTATCAGACATACTAGGAACTGATAATGACATAACCTCGAGAGCATTAGAAGATGAGGTGGACAGAGTATTGCTAAAGGCCGCCATCCTAAAATTAAACTCCAGAGAAAAACACATAATGGAGCTTCGTTTCGGCTTCAACAGCGGAGTAGAAAAAACCCAAAAAGAAGTAGCAGACATGCTACGGAATTTCACAAAGTTATATATCGAGGCTGGAGAAAAAGATAATGAATAAGATGAAGAGAGATATAATGAGTAAGACTGGATAGAAAATAGAAATAAAAAAACACAAAAGCTTGCAAATTTTCATATTATGAAGTAAAATATATATATAATTTTTAAAAGAGAGAAGTGATAAGTATGAAAGTGTATGATAAGGAAATGTATAGTAAACAGGAAAGTTTGAGAACTATTATAATTGTTGTTGTGGTTTTTTTATTAGGTTTTTTCTCAGGTTATTTTGCTCATTCTTTCAATGGCAAGAGTATGGAGCCTCAAAACACCAATAATACTTATATTGTGGAGAATAAAAAACTAAGTTGAGTAAGTATAAAGATAAAGTTTTTGTAAAGAAGCAAACACATATGATGTGTATTGCTTCTTTATTTTTTGCTTTAAAGCATATTCTGTGCTCTTAAAACATAAGATTGTTTTGGGAGGAATACTATGAAAAGATTTAAGAATTTAGTATTTATTTTTACATTTATTTTTGTTTGTATATTTTCTACTGGAGTCTATGCCTTTCCAGCTTCGAGTGCTACTCTATATACTGGAATTGATGTTAGTGAATGGCAAGGGAGAATTAATTGGGAAGATGTTAGAAGTGCAGGTATTGAGGTAGTTTATATTCGAGCAAGTGAGGGAAGAGGATATATTGACCCTGATGCGATGCGAAACTATAATGGGGCAAAATCTGCGGGTATTAAGGTTGGGTTTTACCATTACTTAACGGCTAGAACTGAAGCAGAAGCAATAGAACAGGCACAGTTCTTTGTATCTGTTGTTAAAGGATTAAGTATTGATTGCAGATTAGCAATGGATTTTGAAAGCTTTGGAACTCTTGGAACATATGAAATCAATCGAATTGCAAAGACATTCTTACAAGAAGTACAGATGCTTAGTGGAAAAGAAGTAATAATATATAGTGATGCTTACAATGCGGCATATACTTTTTCTTCAACCTTAGCAAACAACTATCCTATTTGGGTTGCTGACTACTTTGTATCTGAACCAGGAAATGGCAATTGGACTGTTTGGGATGGATTTCAATATTCAGATAGAGGGCGAATAAGTGGAATAGAAGGAAATGTAGATAGAGATTTCTTCACAAATAAAATTTTCCTAACAGATAGCACTCCAATTCCAGATGATACAACATCAGACACGCCAACAAATACAGAAACTATAGTAGTTAAAAAAGGAGATACTCTAAGTCAAATTGCAATAAAATACGATACATCTTATGAATACCTTGCCAAAATAAATAATATACAAAATCCAAATTTAATCTATACAGGTCAGGAATTAACAGTTCCAACTTTAGAAAGTAGTGAAATTAATGACACAAGCCACAAGTTATACATAATAAAATGGGGAAACACTTTAAGTCAAATTGCACATAAATATGGAGTAACAGTAGAAGAAATTGTTCAACTAAACAATATTGCAAATCCAAATTTAATTTATGCCGGTAGTGTTCTTAGAATTCCTACAATAAATGAGTATAAATAAGAGGTTTTAAGGAGGAAAAATGGAAACAACTGTTATTCAAACAATAAATAGTTTTGGACATTTGGGAATAGTAATATTAATAGCAATTGAAAACCTTTTCCCTCCAATACCATCAGAAGTGATATTAACATTTGGTGGATTTGCAACAACTATTACAGATATCACAGTAATAGGAGCCATAATAGCATCAACAATAGGGTCTGTAATAGGAGCTATTATACTGTATTGGATAGGTTATATTTTAAATGAAGAAAAACTATATTCATTTACAAAAAGCAAATTTGGAAAAATATTAGGAATCAAGAAAGAAAACATAAACAAAGCATTTTCATGGTTTAACTCAAAAGGAAATTATGCGGTATTTTTTGGAAGATTTATACCAATAGTAAGAAGCCTAGTATCAATACCAGCAGGAATGGCAAAAATGTCACAAATTCCATTCTTGATTTTAACAACAATAGGAAGTGCAATTTGGAATACGGTATTAATACTACTTGGAAGAATTGCAGGAGAATCATGGGGAAAAATTGCTGGGTATGTAGGCGGATACTCAGATATAGTTTGGCTAGCATTTGGAATAATATTTGCAATTGGAATAATTTCATATTACAAGAAAAAGAAAAAAAGAATACAGGTAATTATGTTTAGGAAAAGCAGATAAAGTGATGGAAAATGTATTAAATTTCCATTACTTGCATATAATATATAATATAAATTTAACTAAAACAATAAAAAAACACCGAATTTACATTTTTTTTAAAAAAAGCTTGACAAGAAGTGAAAAAAAGGAGTATAATAATAATGTTGAAACATCGCGGGGTAGAGCAGTTGGCAGCTCGTCGGGCTCATAACCCGGAGGTCGTAAGTTCGAGTCTTACCCCCGCAACCAAGTAAAATAAAGACTTCTAGCGATTAGCTGGAAGTTATTTTTTTGTTATAGGAGGAAAATTATGAATAAAAAACAAAATTTTATGAATAAAATAAAACATAGAAGCTTCGGCTGTGAAGCTATTACAACGAGATAATTGCTATAGGTTGTAATAGTTTAAAAGTTATAGCAAATATATCTCGTTATTTTTAAAAATTAAAAGATAAGGAGATATAAAAGATGATAGAAATAGAATTAAATAATGTAAAAAAGAATTTTGGTTTGAAAAATGTTTTAGATGGAGTAAGCTTTGAAGTAAAGACAGGAGAGAGGATTTCACTAATAGGAGAAAACGGCTCTGGAAAATCAACTATCTTAAAAATAATTAATGGTGATGAAAAACAAGACTCTCGGAAATGTGAATATAAGAAAAGGTGCTACTATAGGGTACTTAAAGCAAATATATGAAAAAGGACAAGAAGATATAAGAGTTGAAAATTACCTAAAAGAAAGCTTTAAAGAATTTACTCTCATAGAAAACAGGTTAAGAGAATTAGAAAATGAAATGACAAATTCAAATCAAAATTTAGAACATGTTCTTCAAAAATATGGAAGATTGCAGGAAAAATATATTGCTTTAGGTGGATATGAATTAGAAGAAAAATTTAAAAAGATTTGTTCAGGTTTTAAATTTGATGATGAATTTTTAAAGAAAGAATATAACACTTTAAGTGGAGGAGAAAAAACAATAGTAAATTTAGCTACTATTCTTTTGAAAAATCCTAATGTGTTGCTTTTAGATGAACCTACAAATCACTTAGATATAGAAATGCTTGAATGGCTAGAAAACTTCTTAATAGAGTATAAAGGTACAATACTTTTAATTTCATATGATAGATATTTTCTAGATAAAGTCGCAACTAAAACGGTGTTATTAGAAAACGGGCATACAAAAATCTATTTTGGAAATTATTCATATTTCATTGAGGAAGATGAGAGAAGAACATTAGCAGAATTTGAACTATATAAAACTCAGCAAAAACAAATAGAGAAAATGAAAGAATCTATTAAAAAGTTAAGAGAATTTGGAAGACTTGCTGGAAACGAAATGTTCTTTAAAAGAGCAAAATCAATTGAAAAAAGATTAGAAAAAATTGAAGTTATAGAAAAGAGAGTAGATAAGAAACTTCCGATTACAATAAATTCTTGTAGCAAAACAGGAAAGGATATTTTAGTTATAAAGAACCTAACCAAGAGCTATGGAGATAATGTAATATTTAAAAACTTCAACATGGAAGTTTTTGGAGGAGAAAAAGTCCAATTAAAAGGCAGAAATGGCTCTGGAAAATCAACACTTATAAAAATAATTTTGGGCAAGGATAATGATTTTAGTGGAGAAATAAAGATAAATCCATCAGTGAAAATTGGATATATTCCTCAAGAAATAAAGTTTCAAAATGAATCTAATACAATATTAGATTACTTCTTGAGAAATTTTGGTGGCAGTGAAACACAGGTAAGAACATTTTTGGCAAAGTACATGTTCTATGGAGAAAATGTGTTTAAAAGGTTAAAAGAGTTATCTGGTGGAGAAAGAGTGAGACTCCTAATTGCTGAGCTGGTGATTAAACAGACTAATTTTTTGATATTAGATGAACCAACTAACCATTTGGATATTTCAACAAGAGAAATACTTGAAGATAATTTAAAAGCATATTCAGGAACTATACTCTTTGTTTCACA
>USHY01000048.1 GCA_900554635.1 uncultured Clostridium sp.
CAGCAGGAGACAAATACAAAACAGCATATGAAGATGAAAGTAATATGAGTGAAGTAACCATAAATGGAGAAAAATATGCTTCAATAGAAGATTATTTAGAATCAATAAAACCATTACCAGAAGGAGCAGGCAAAAGATTTACTGAAACAAAAGAATACAACGATGGTACCAAAACAGCATGGATACCAGCAGGGTTTACCGTGTCAGGAATAAATAGTGAAACCAAAGTAGATGGAGGACTTGTAATATACGATATACCAGAGAATGAAATAGAAAATGTAAAATGGGATGGAACAGAAAAAACAAAATATAATCAATTTGTATGGATACCAGTAGCAGTAAATAAAGCAACGGACACAGAAACTAGCATAGCAAGCTTTTATAGATCAGAATGGGCAGATAATGCAAGGACACTAAGTACTTATTTTTATTTTTATACAGAACCATACTCATATGATAAAACAAATGATTATGATACAAGTACAGGAATAAAAAGCCAAATAGAAAATTTAACAAAGAGTATCTATAAATATGGAGGATTCTATATAGGCAGATACGAGGCAGGAAGTGAAACGGAGAGAAAAAGTTCATCAGGTAAAACCGCAATAGGCATAAAACAAGACATGTACCCATATAACTTTGTAAAATGGGGAGAAAGCATGAGCGATATTGGAACTATAGGAGCAGTAGCTCTATCAAACAGTTTGTATAATTCAAGCAATTATGGAGCAACCAGTATGCTATGTACCGGAGCATGTTGGGACAGTATGCTAGATTTCATAAAAGATACAAAAAATGTAACAAACAGTACAGAATGGGGAAATTATAATGATGCTGAATTTAAAATAACTAGAGGAAGCTATGCTGAGAGGGAAAATTACTTTTTAGGAAGTTTTACAGCAGTAGAAGGAACATATAAATTATATTCTGTGTCAAACAAAGATATTTTACTTACAACAGGAGCAACAGAAAGAAACTCAGCTAAAAACATATATGATGTAGCAGGAAACTGTTTGGAATTGACTACAGAGTCCTACTCTTCAGATAGAAGAGTTGTCAGGGGCCGGCCAATACCGTGACTTTAGTTCTGGAGCTAACCATCGTGGCACCACCGATCCTAATTTCGGCGACGACCGCTATGGGTTTCGTCCTGTAATTTATGTAAACTTGTAATCCTGCAGGCGATTGGTTAATTGAATAGATAATGGTAGTTTTAGGGTAAGCTACAAGTGTGGCGCCACTTGAGTAGTGGCGCTTTTTTAGAGCTTTCAAAAAACACCACCACTCTTTTGGTCAGCCGTATTTTTTGTACCTTGAAATTTCTTTGAATTTATGATATAAATATTACAAAAAATAAAAGAGGTAAATATGAAGGATTTTTTTAAGAAATGTGTGATGTGGCTTGTGATGTTTGTGTGTTTGGTAGGGTTTTTGGCTTTGGCTGAGGATGTGTTTAACAGGGAGTTGATGAAAGGGGATGTTGTTGGGTATGAGTTGGTGTCTAGGTTTTTGATTGGCGATTTTGTGACACCGATTGCGAAGTTTGTTACAAATCTTGGTGGAGCAGTTTTTTTGATTGCTTTAACAGTGATTTTGATATTGTTTATTAAGAACAAGAAGATAGGAATTTCGATTTTTGCTAACTTAACAATAATAACGGTTTTAAACCAGATTTTAAAAAGAATACTCCAAAGACCACGCCCAACAGAATTTAGGATAATTGAGGAAAGTGGATATAGCTTCCCTTCGGGACATTCAATGGTTAGCATGGCATTTTATGGATATTTAATTTATTTGAGTTATAAATATATTAAGAACAAATACATAAAATGGGGATTGAACTTTATTCTAGGGCTTCTAATAGTTTCAATAGGAATAAGCAGAATTTATTTGGGAGCGCATTACACTAGTGATGTTATAGGCGGTTTCTTAATATCAATCTCATATTTAATAATATATGTAATGACTGTAAATAAATTAATGAAAGAAAATGAGAAAAAAACTTCATTAAGAAAGAAAAGAGAACTTAAGGTGAAAACAAAGAAGATAGCAAATAGCTTCAAATATGCATGGAAGGGATTAATATCAGCATTTGAAACAGAGAGAAATATGAAAATACATGTAATAATAATGTTTTTAGTAATTATTTCAGGCATATTTTTTAAAATAAATGTTTTTGAGTGGATTATATGTGTAATGTGCTTTGCTAGCGTGATAGGTGCAGAACTTTTGAACACTGCAATTGAAACAACTGTAGATATAGCAATGCCAGAAAGAAACGAAAAAGCAAAACTTGCAAAAGATATATCAGCAGGAGCTGTGCTAGTTATAGCTATAGGCTCTGCAATAATTGGCTTAATGATTTTTATACCAAAAATGTGGAATATAATATAAATTAAAAAGTCATACTAGTAAAGATTTTAAACTAGTATGACTTTTTTAAAAGAAAAATATGAAAAAAATTTCACATTCTATTGACAAATACATACTAAATGAGTATAATTTTTTTAAATATGAAATAAATATCATATTTAAAACAAGGAGGAGTTATGAAAAGGATAGTAGAATTAAAAAATGTTAGTAAAACATACAAAATAGGAGACAATGATTTTAAAGCATTAGATGATGTAAACTTATCTATAAAAAAGGGCGAAATGGTTGTTGTACTAGGACCATCAGGAGCAGGAAAATCAACGCTACTTAACTTAATTGGTGGAATGGATACCCCTACAAGTGGTAATGTAATTATTGATGGAGAAAACATTTCTAAATATAACGAGAATAAATTATCTAAATATCGTGCTGAAAATGTAGGCTTTATTTTTCAATTTTATAACATATTACCAACACTTACAGTACTTGAAAATGTTGAGTTAATAAAAGATGTTACTAAAAATGGAGTAGATAGCAAAGAAGCTATTAAAGCTGTGGGACTAGAAGCACACATGAATAAATTCCCAAATCAATTATCAGGTGGTGAGCAACAAAGAGTTTCTATAGCAAGGGCAATATCTAAAAACCCAAAATTATTACTATGTGATGAACCAACAGGTGCGCTAGATTCTGCAACAGGTGTAGAAGTTCTAAAACTTTTACGAAAACAATGCGATGGAAGAAATGGAGACAACACAGTAATTATAGTTACACACAACAGCCTATTTGCAGACATTGCAGATACTGTAGTAAGAGTAAAAAACGGAAAAATTGAAAGTGTAACTGCTAACCCAAATCCTAAAAAGATTGATGAGGTGAAGTGGTAATGGCAAAACTAAATAAAAAAATAAAGAGAATATTCATAAAACAAAACATCTGGTTAGCAGTTATAGGAATAATACTAAGCTTACCACTAGGATACACCATGATAGACTACATCTTCAAATCAGCACTAAGTGATGCTTATGACTTCCCAGCAATAATAAAATTGCCATCATACCTATATGCAACAATAGGAAGCTTCGTAGTAGCAGTTTTGGTAAATGTAATATTAGCTAAGAAGGTAAAAACAATAGATATGGTAAGTAGCTTGAAGGGAAATGAATAAGATTTTAGAAGTAGTAAAAGCAAGAACAACTTACTTTTACTACTTTTTTACAATATGCTTATCAATAGGCATAACTTTCAAAGTATAACCCATAGGTAGTAACATTTTAAGTAAAGTCTCAACTTTAGGCGAACGGGCACGGCTTTCAATTCTAGCGATTACTGGTTGTTTTAATCCACAAATTTTACTTAAATCTCTTTGGGAAAGATTAGATTTTTCTCTAGCATCAATTGTTGCCTGAATTAAATCAACTTCAAGCTGAATTGCAGCTTCCTCCTCAGGTGTAAAATTCAAACTTTTTTCAACATCATTCCAAGTCACTTCTTTATTCATTTTCTTTATCCTCCTTTTTCATGTATTCTGCTAATAATTTTCTGGCTCGGTCAATTTCTCTTTTGGGAGTTTTTTGAGTTTCCTTCATAAAACATGTTAATAACAAAAATGTGCTATTTGTAATATGTGCAAATATTATTCGATCTCGCAACGGTCGTAATTCCCATATATTATCACACAAATGCTTTATGTATGGCGCTCCGAGAGCAAGACCATTGGTTTGTAAAAGTCTCATATAAGCTGTAATTTTTTCGAGTTTTATCCTACTATCTTTATTATTATGCTGATTCAAATAATTAATGTAGGCTAAAACTTCATTTTCATCTTTAGTATTTTGATAAAAAACAATTTTATACATACAGAACTCCTTCTATAGTACAATATAATGATAACACATCGGTTATCGAAAGTCAATACTATATTTGATTTAAAATTTAATTGATTTTCTTAAAGAAAAAAATATTAAGAAAATAAAAATACAATTGGCAAGTTGAAATTGCCAAGAATAATATAAAATGTTTATAACATATTTTTGTAAAGAAGTCAACATTATTTGGTATGAATTTATTGAAAAAATCTTAAACTTATGGTATAAATAAAGAAAAAACAGGGGTAATGTTTTATGAGGATATTAGTTGTAGAAGATGAATTTAAAATTGCTGATGTTATTGCAAGTAGATTGAGGAAAGAAAACTATATTGTAGATGTGTTTAGTGATGGAGAAGATGGACTTGATAATGCTTTGACTAATATTTATGATTTGATTATATTAGATGTAATGTTACCAAAAGTAAATGGTTTTACAATATTAGCAGAAATTAGAAGAGAAAAAATTGTTGATGAAAATGAAAAAGTTGTATTTGCATATAAAGCAGATAGAAATATATCAACTTTAGTATATAGCTCAAGTAATCTTACAGACCAAGATTATACAGTATACGCAGGAAATAGCATAGAGGGAAAACTAGATAGCAATAATGTTTATACTGAAATAACTTCATTAGATTTACAGAATATGACTAAACAAGAAAATTCAAGTGGTATGGGTGGACCAATGAGACCTAAAAATGGTTTTCAAGAAAGAAGTGCAGAAACAATTAAAAGTAATGAATTAGAACCAAATACAAAAATTGCAAAAATGATATTAATCTTTCTCATAATCTTAATAATTGCAATTGCTGTAACAGCAGTAATTGCAGTAGTTAAGAGAAAATAAATAAAAGGGGAATAACTATTGTAAGTTATTCTCCTTTATGATATAATTTTATCAAAATTTGTCGAATAATGGGAGATATTATGATAAATAAGATATTGAATTTTGGAATTGACTTTTCAAACAAAAAGAAAATTGAAATATTAAGAGATATTTTCATTTTCTTTTTAGTTTTTTCTGTGTGTGGTTGGATATATGAAGAACTGGTTTTTGCAATAGAGGAGAAAATGATTGTTAACAGAGGAGCTTTATGGGGGCCATGGCTTACAATATATGGCTTTGGCGGACTAGTTATAATGATACTACTTTTTAGAACTAAGGAAAAGAAAATACTTTTAGGAAAAATTAATATAAGACCAATAGTTGTATTCCTTGAAACCATAGTAATATCAACCATAGTGGAGTTTATAGGTTCATACATAATAGACTGGGTTTGGGGAGATTTTAAGACACTTTGGGATTATTCAGGAGAACTTATGAATTTTGATGGTAGAATTGCGTTAATACCAGATATTAAATTTGGTTTTGTATCTTTGCTTGGTATTTACTTAGTTCAACCAGTTCTAAAAAAATTCATATCAGGAAACCAAAAGGTAGTTAATATAACAACAATATGTGTTTTTATACTGTTTATGATAGATGTTATTTCAAGAATATGGCTAGGAAATAACTATGTTGGGTAGAATATAATTCAGGGAGGAAAAATTTTGAAAAGAGTAATTTTGAAAATTGATGGAATGACCTGTTCTGCATGCTCTTCAGGCCTTGAAAAATATTTGAATAAACAGGAGCGGAATAAAGGAAGCTTCTGTAAATCTTGTAATGAACAATGCAAACATAGAGTATGATGAGAATAAATTAAACTTAGAGCAAATTGAGAAATTTGTTGAAAAAGCAGGCTTTAAGAGTTTGGGAATAGATACTTTTCAAAAAGAGAATAAGAAAAAATCTAATGAGAAGTATAAACTAATTGGAATTACTGTAATTTCAATACTAATATTATATATATCAATGTCTCACATGGTAGGTTTACCAGTAATTCCATTTTTAAATATGACAACTCACCCAGTAAATTATGCAATTTCTCTTTTAATACTTACAGTAATTGTAATGATATTTGGAAGAGATATCCTAA
>USHY01000049.1 GCA_900554635.1 uncultured Clostridium sp.
CCTACGGAATGTCGGAGTCAGAGTCCGATGCCTTACCACTTGGCGACACCCCAATGTTTTTTTGTTTTGGGAACGGTTTTAAAACCGTTCCCTTTTGTTTTGATTTTATTTTAATTTGTTTGGATAAATTGCAACATTTCCTAGTTCTGCTTCTATGTTTAGTAGTCTGTTGTATTTTGCAACTCTATCTGTTCTACATGGTGCACCAGTTTTGATTTGGCCTGCATTCATTGCTACTGCTACATCTGCAAGTGTTGTATCTTCTGTTTCACCAGATCTGTGTGATACTACTGCTGTGTATCCGTTTTTCTTTGCAAGTTCTATTGCATCTAATGTTTCTGTTAATGTTCCGATTTGGTTTAGTTTGATTAAGATGCTGTTTGCTGTTTTTAGGTCTAGTCCTTTTTGTAATCTCTTGATGTTTGTTACAAATAGGTCATCACCAACTAGTTGGATTTTGTCTCCTAATCTATCTGTTAATTTTTTCCATCCATCCCAGTCTTCTTCTGCTAAACCATCTTCAATTGATATAATTGGATATTTTTCAGTTAAGTCTACTAGGAAGTCTATCATTTCATCAACAGTTTTTAATTCATCTATTTTCCAGAAGTAATACATTCCATCTTTTCCTATTTTCTTTGCTTCATCATACATTTCTGTTGCTGCACAGTCTAATGCTAAGCAAATATCTTTTCCTGGTTTGTATCCAGCTTTTTCAATAGCTTCAACTATTGTGTCTAATGCTTCTCTTTCATCTTTTACCATTGGTGCAAATCCACCTTCATCACCAATTGCTGTAGATAGTCCTCTTTCTTTTAGAACTTTCTTTAAGTTATGGTAAACTTCTGCACACATACGTAAACATTCTTTGAAGCTTGTTGCTCCTACTGGCATTATCATGAATTCTTGTACACTTAATGTACTATCAGCATGTTTTCCACCATTCATTATGTTCATCATTGGAATTGGTAATGTTTTAGCATTTACTCCACCTAAATATCTATATAGGCTCATTCCAAGTGCGCTTGCTGCTGCTCTTGCAACTGCTAAAGATACACCTAAAGTTGCATTTGCTCCTAATCTTCCTTTATTTTCTGTTCCATCTATTTCTATTAATTTTTTGTCTATTTCAACTTGGTCAAATACATTCATTCCTTCTAGTTCTGGTGCTATTATATCATTTACATTTGCTACTGCTTTTGTAACACCTTTTCCTAGGTATCTTGATTTATCACCATCTCTTAATTCAACTGCTTCAAAGCTTCCTGTTGATGCTCCTGATGGTACCATTGCTACTCCATTTGAGCCATCTTCTGTTACAACCTCAACTTGTACTGTTGGGTTTCCTCTAGAGTCTAGTATTTCTAGCGCTCTAATTTCTTCGATTGCTAAATAATCTTTCATAAAAGATTCCTCCTATTATATTTATTTTAGCGAATAAATAAATTATTCGTTATTAACGATTAAACTTTCTCCAGTCATTTCTGCTGGTTTTTCAATTCCCATGATGTCAAGCATTGTTGGTGCTAAATCTGCTAATCTTCCTGGTTTTAATGTTGCGTTTTTTCCAACTAATATTAATGGAACTGGATTTGTTGTATGTGCTGTATGTGGTTCGCCAGTTGCATAATCAATCATTTGCTCTGAATTTCCATGGTCTGCTGTAATTAATACTACACCTTGAACTTTTTCTATTGCTTCTACTACTCTACCTACACATGTATCTATTGTTTCTATAGCTTTTATTGCAGCTTCTAGGTTTCCTGTATGGCCTACCATATCTGGGTTTGCATAGTTTAGGATTATTGTGTCATACTTTTTGCTTTCAATTGCTTCTACTACTTTGTCTGTAACTTCTACTGCACTCATTTCTGGTTGCATGTCATAAGTTTCAACTTTTGGTGAAGGAATTAATATTCTGTCTTCTCCTTTATATTGTTTTTCTTCTCCACCATTGAAGAAAAATGTTACATGTGCATATTTTTCTGTTTCTGCTATTCTTAATTGTGTAAGTCCATGTTTTGAAACTATTTCTCCAAATGTATTTTTTATTTCTGCTTTTTTGAAAACTATATGAACATTTTCAATTGTTTCATCATAATTTGTGAAGCATACATAATATAGTGGGAAATATTTTCTTTCAAAACCTGTAAATTCTTTATCTACTAAGCTTCTAGTTATTTCTCTTGCTCTATCTGGTCTAAAGTTGAAGAAAATTACTGAATCATTTTCACCTATTGTTGCTATTGGTTCATCGCCATTGCAAATTAATGTTGGTAAAACGAATTCATCAAATACTTCTTTTTGGTATGAGTCTTCTATTGCCTTTGTTGCTGATGTTGATTTTTCTCCGATTCCGTTTACTAAAGCATCATAAGCTTTATGTACTCTTTCCCATCTTTTATCTCTATCCATAGCATAGAATCTACCTGTAATACTTGCAATTTTTCCTACACCTTTTTCAGCCATTTTTTGTTCTAGTTCTGCTATAAAGCTTTCACCAGATGCTGGTGGAGTGTCACGTCCATCTAAGAAGCAATGTACATATACATCTTCAAAATCTCTTCTTTTTGCAAGTTCCAAAATAGCATATAAATGGCGTATGTGGCTATGTACACCACCATTTGATAATAAGCCCATTACATGTAATTTTGTATGATTTTTCTTGCAGTTTTCAATTGCATCTACTAGTTCTGGAATACTGAAGAAATCACCATCTTCTATTGATTTTGTAATTCTAGTTAATTCTTGATATACTATTCTTCCTGCACCAATATTTGTGTGACCTACTTCAGAATTTCCCATTTGTCCTTCTGGTAATCCTACATCTAATCCACTTGTTCTTATTACTGTATTTGGGTTTGTTTTAAATAATTTGTCTATAACTGGAGTGTTTGCCATAGCAATTGCATTTCCATCTGTTCTTTCATTTATTCCAAATCCATCAAGTATCATTAACATTGTTAATTTCTTATCCATATATTATCCTTCCTTGTAATTAACGATTTTTGCGAATTCTTCTGGTTTTAAGCTTGCGCCTCCTACTAATCCACCATCTATATCAGACATTTCAAACAATTCTTTTGCATTTGCTGATTTTACGCTTCCTCCATATTGTATAATCACTTCTTCTGCATTTTCCTTGCCATACATATCTGCAATTTCTTCTCTTATCCATTTTATGGTTTCATTAGCATCTTCCTTTGTTGCTGTTTTTCCTGTGCCTATTGCCCAGATTGGTTCGTACGCTACTATTGTACTTTTAATTTGGTCATTTGTCAAGTCTTTTAAGCCTATTTTTACCTGTTCGGTTACTATTTTTTTTGCATTTCCAGATTCTCTTTGTTCTAGAGTTTCACCAACACATACAATTGGTTTTAACCCAACTTTGTGTGCTGCGTGTAACTTTTTATTCACTGTTTCATCTGTTTCTGCAAAGTATTGCCTTCTTTCAGAATGGCCTAGTATTACATACTCTACGCCTATTGATTTAAGCATTTCAGGTGATACTTCTCCTGTATATGCTCCTGATTCTTCCCAGTGCATATTTTGTGCACCTATTTTTATATTTGTGTTTTGTGCTGATAATATTGCATAAAATAAATCTGTATATGGTGCACAAATTACTACTTCGTTTTCAGTTTTTTCAACAAGTGGTGCAAATTCTTCAAAAAATGCTATTGTTTCATTTGGTAATTTGTTCATTTTCCAATTACCTGCAATTACTTTTTTTCTCATAATTAATCCATCCTTTTAATTTAGATTTTTTTATTAATGTTTACATTATTAATGTATCCATTGTCATCATATGAAAATGTTATTATATATTTTTCTGTAGCCACAACATCTCCTAAACTTTGAAGATTGCTTGAGCTTGCTGTTATTGGATGTTCAGGGTTTTCTGTCATTTTCTTTTGAACTATTTGTTTAAGTTCTTCAAATTGGCTTCCTGTTATTTCTCCTATATAGTTCATTAACTCTTTATTGAATTCTGCTGCTTTCATTCCTTCTGTTCCTGTTTGATTACCACCTGTAGATGTTACTGCTTCTGAAATTTTAATTTTATTTACATAGCCTTCTGCATCGTACATTAAATCAACATTATATTTTTTTGATGTGTCCACTTGGTCCTGCCTTGTTATTCCTGTAGAGTCTAACTCAATTTTATGTGTGTTTCCTACAGTTTCGTTTTCCAAGTTCACCTGTGTTAATAGAGCTTTTACACTTGAACTACCAACATTAGTTCCTTTATATGATTCAAATATAGCATTAAAACTTTTTATTGCCATTTGTTTTGTTTCATCAACAATGTCTTCTCCTGATGTAATGTTTTCAGTATTATTTTGGACATTATTAGTTGTGTTTCCATCATAATATGTGTTTTGTATGTTGTTTGCTATATTATTATTTGTATTGCTCTTATTATCTTTATTAAGGTTTAGAAAAATATATACCATTGCTCCTGCTAATGCAATTGTTAATATTGTAATTATAACTATTAATATAGCTACTGTTTGTTTATTTCTCATTTTTATCCTCCATTTTATTTATTATTTAAGCAATCTATTCCTGGTAAAACTTTGCCTTCTAAGAATTCAAGTGATGCTCCACCACCTGTTGAAATATGTGTCATTTTATCTGCTAATCCCATTTTTTCAACTGCTGCAGCTGAGTCTCCTCCACCTATTATTGTTACAGCATCGCTTTCTGCTAAAGCTGTGGCAATAGCGCGTGTTCCTTCTGCAAATTTTGAAAATTCTGTAACTCCAAGAGGTCCATTCCATAGAACTGTTTTTGCATTCTTTATTGCATTTTTGAAATTTTCAATTGTTTTTGGTCCAATATCAAGTCCCATAAATCCATCAGGGATTTCGGTGCTTTCTACAAATCTGTCTTCACCATCATTTGAGTATTCAGATGAAACATGATTATCTACTGGTAATAAGAGTTTTACACCTTTTTCTTCTGCTTTTTTAAGCAAACTTGTTGCTAGGTCTAGTTTGTCTTCTTCACATATTGATGTTCCAATATGATGTCCTTGTGCTTTGTAGAATGTATATGCCATTCCTCCACCAATTATTAATGTATCTACTTTTTCTATTAAGTTTTCTATTACTCCAATTTTATCAGAAACTTTTGCCCCTCCAAGTATTGCTACAAATGGTCTTACTGGGTTTTCTAAGCTTGATCCTAAAAATTCTAGTTCTTTTTCAATTAAAAATCCTGATACTGCTGGTAAGTAATCTGCAACTCCTGCTGTTGAAGCATGTGCACGGTGTGCTGTTCCAAAAGCATCGTTTACATAGATTTCTGCAAATGAAGCTAATTTTTTTGCAAATTCAGGATCATTTTTTTCTTCTTCTTTATGGAATCTTACATTTTCAAGAAGTACTACTTCTCCTTCTTTTATTTCAGATGTTAATTTTTGAGCATCTTCTCCTATAACATCTTTTGCAAGTTTTACTTCTTTTCCAAGTAGTTTTGAAAGTTCTTCTGCTACTGGTTTTAAAGAATATTTTGAATTTACTTCTCCTTTTGGTCTTCCTAAATGTGAACAAAGAATAACCTTTGCATTATGGTCAATTAAATATTGTATTGTTGGTATAGCAGCTCTTATTCTTCTATTATCAGTAATTGTTCCTGTTTCTCCATCTAATGGAACATTGAAGTCACATCTTACTAGAACTTTTTTTCCTGCTACATCAATATCTCTTACAGTTTTTTTATTCATACTTTTTCCTCCTTAATTTAAACGAACACAAGCCCAATACATATGATTGGGCAAAATGTGTTTTATTATTTATTTGAAATGTAAATTGCTAAATCTACAAGTTTATTTGAATATCCCCATTCATTATCATACCATGCAACTAATTTAACAAAGTTATCTGTTAATTGAATTCCTGCTTTGCTATCAAAAATTGATGTGTGTGGGTCATGTATAAAGTCAGATGATACAACATCTTCATCAACATATTCCAAAATACCTTTCAATTCATTTTCAGATGCTTTTTTAACTGCTTGGCATATTTCTTCATATGTTGCTGTTTTTTCTAGGTTACATGTTAAGTCTACAACTGATACATCTATTGTAGGTACTCTAAATGCCATAC
>USHY01000050.1 GCA_900554635.1 uncultured Clostridium sp.
ATCCAGATGTATTTAATGTTTTATTACAAGTGCTAGATGATGGTAGAATTACAGACTCACAAGGAAGAACTGTAGACTTTAAAAATACTATAATTATACTAACATCAAACTTAGGCTCAGAATACATCCTAGAAGGAATAAATGATAAAGGAGAACTTACAGAAGAGGCTAAGGATAAAGTTGAAAAACTACTAAAACAAAGCTTCAGACCAGAGTTCTTAAACAGGTTAGATGAAATAGTATTCTATAAACCATTAACACAAAATGAAATTAGAAAAATATTAGACCTACTTATTGCAGATTTAAACAAGAGATTAACAGACCAAGAGATAACTGTAGAATTAACTGATTCAGCAAAAACTTACCTAATAGCCAACGGATATGATGCAATTTATGGTGCAAGACCATTAAAGCGTTTTGTTCAAAAGAAAGTTGAAACATTAATCGCAAGAGAAATTATTAAACAAACTGTATTACCAAAAGATAAAGTACTAATAGACTGTAAAGATAATGAACTTTACATTAAGAAACAACTAAAAATTCCTAGCTAAAACTAAAGCTAGGAATTTATTTTGTTTTAATTTAATTTTTCATCAATCTCTTTCCAAACCGCTTCTAAATACACTCTTTTCTCAGAAGAAAAAGGCAAAAATTTTAAATCATTCAAAGGATTAAGTTCTTCTTGTAAATCTGAAACTGCTTTATCTACCTTTGTTGGAGCCAATTTATCAGCTTTATTTGCCAAAATCAAACATGGAAAACCAGTATTTATTATATAATTATACATCATAATATCATTTTCAGTAGGAGAATGGCGAATATCTATTAAGAACACAATTAAAGCAATTTGTTTTCTATTAGATAGATAATGCTCAATAAATTCACCTACTTTAACTTGTTCTTCTTTAGATATTTTACTAAAGCCATAACCAGGTAAATCTACAAAATAGAAGTTATTATCAACATTATAAAAGTTAATTTGCCTTGTTTTTCCAGGTTCACTACTAGTTCTAGCCAGGCTTTTTCTCACAAGCATAGTGTTAATAAAAGATGATTTACCGACATTAGATTTACCGAACTAAAACAATTTCTGGTAAATCAGTTTTAGGATATTGTGATTCAGAAACAGCAGATATTTCAAATTTTGGATTTTTAACTAACATAATTATTCTCCTTAAAATCAAAGTAGGGGACGGCATTTAAAACCGTTCCCAATGTCAAATTTTATTTATGTGGTTTTAGAACTTCAGTTCCACCCATATAAGGTCTTAATACTTCTGGTATTGTAACACTTCCATCAGCTTGGTAGTGATTTTCCAAAAATGCTATAAGCATACGAGGAGGAGCAACTACGGTATTGTTTAAAGTATGTGCAAAGTAATTTCCTTTTTCACCTTTTACACGAATTCCTAAACGTCTACTTTGTGCGTCTGTTAAGTTAGAACAGCTACCAACTTCAAAATATTTCTTTTGGCGAGGAGACCATGCCTCGACATCACAAGATTTTGCTTTTAAATCAGCTAAATCTCCAGAACAACATTCAAGAGTACGAACAGGTATTTCTAAGCTTCTAAATAGCTCAACTGTATAACTCCACATTTTATCATACCATTTATAACTGTCTTCAGGTTCACAAACTACTATCATTTCTTGTTTTTCAAATTGATGTATTCTATAAACTCCTCTTTCTTCTAAGCCATGAGCACCTTTTTCTTTTCTAAAACAAGGTGAGTAAGAAGTCATGGTATATGGTAAATTTTGTCTTTGTAGAATTTGACCTTTAAATTTACCAATCATAGAATGTTCGCTTGTTCCAATTAGGTACAAATCTTCACCTTCAATTTTATACATCATAGCATCCATTTCTTCAAAACTCATAACACCTGTTACAACATCGCTTCTAATCATAAAAGGTGGTACACAGTATGTGAATCCTTTATTAATCATAAAATCACGAGCATAAGAAATTACTGCTGAATGTAATCTTGCAATATCACCAATTAAATAATAGAAACCATTTCCAGCAACTCTACGAGCTGAATCTAGGTCTATACCAGATAAGCTTTCCATTATATCTGTATGGTATGGAATTTCATAGTCAGGAACAACAGGTTCACCATATTTTTGAACTTCAACATTTTCTGAATCATCTTTTCCAATAGGAACAGAACTATCAATAATGTTTGGAATTTTCATCATAATTTCTTTAATTTCTTGAGCTAATTCTTCTTCTAATTTTTCGTTATCAACTAATTGACTATTAATCTCATTAACCTCGGCTTTAATCTTTTTAGCTTCTTCACGATTACCACTTTTCATTAAATTACCAATTTGGCTACTTAAAGAGTTTCTACTAGAACGAAGTTCATCACCTTTAAGCTTAACTTCACGATTTTTGCTGTCTAATTCTAAAACTTTATCAACCAATTCCAATTTATGGTCTTGAAATTTTTTCTTAATATTTTCTTTAACCATATCAGGATTTTCTCTAATCAACTTAATATCTATCATTATTCTTCACTCCTTCAATATAAGTATTTTACTATAGTTTTCCACATTTTGCAATATTTTTTAAGAATAATAATTAAACTATCAACAAATGATTGACTTACATTATGTAAAAATGATAAAATAATTAAGAAAAATATAAAAAAGGGGATAGAAGTTATGGAAAAAAGTATTCAAGAAATGCCAAAGGTTATATTACACTTACATTTAGATGGTTCTTTAAGACCAGAAACCGTACAAGAATGGTCTCAGGATTTACTAGGAAATACAGTAAAACTAGAAGATGTGAAAAATATGTTAATGGTAGAAAAGGGGTGTAGAGATTTAAACCAGTACCTAGAAAAATTTGATTTGCCAGTAAAAATGTTGCAAACTAAAGAGCATATTACAAGGGCTGTATATGAGTTATACCAAGACTTAGCAAAGCAAAATGTAAAATATGCAGAAGTTAGATTTGCTCCAAGTAAACACATTTTAGGTGGATTATCTTATGATGAGGTAATAGAAGCGGCAATAGATGGGTTGGAAAATGCAAAACAAAGTTTCGATATTGATGGGAACCTTATATTATGTTGTATGAGAGGAAACGATAATGAAAGCGAAAACATTCAAACAGTTCAAGCAGCAAAAAGATTTCTAAATAAAGGAGTATGTGCATTAGACTTAGCAGGAGCTGAGGCACTATTTAAAACTGAAAACTTTGAAAACATATTTAAAATGGCCCAAAACTTCAATATACCATTCACAATTCATGCAGGAGAAGCAGATGGCCCAGAAAGCATACGAAAAGCCCTAGAATTCGGAGCAAAAAGAATAGGCCATGGAGTAAGATGCACAGAAGACCCAGAACTTGTACAAGAACTAATAGCAAAAAAAATCCCACTAGAAATCTGCCCAATAAGTAACCTACAAACCCAAGCCGTACAAGCCCCACACCCAATTGACCAACTATACCACAAAGGCTTATGCGTAACAGTAAGCACAGACAATAACACAGTTTCAAATACGAATATCCTAGAAGAATATGAATACATTCTAAAATACACCAATCTTACAATAGATGACCTAATCAACATGAACATAAACGCAGCATACAACATATTTGGAACGGAAAAAGAAAAAATGGATTTGGTAAATAGAATAGAAGGTTTTAGAAAGAATGGAAGAAACATTGAAGAGAGATAAAAAATCTAGGTAATGCAGGAAAATTTTAAAAAAAGGTTGACTTCGTATCATAATTACTGTATAATTTTCCTATATTAATATTTAGGAGGTAAAACATGTCAGTAATTAGACCATCAGCTGATTTAAGAAATAATTACAATGAAATATCAAATCTATGCCATACAACACAGAAACCAATATATATTACAAAAAATGGATATAGTGATTTAGTAGTTATGTGTAATGAAGTTTATGAAAAATTAACAGAAGATAACATTGACAAACTAGTATCTGCCAAGTTTGATGAATACTTCAAAGACTTTGAGGATTTCAAAAAGCAACTTACTCAAAAATTAGAAACCGCACTTAGTGAAATTAAAGAAGGAAAAGGCATCCCAATGGATCAAGCTGTTGCGGAACTGGAGGAAGAATATGGAGGAGATTAAAACATACAAAATTATTTGGTCTCCTTCATTCAAAAAGGAACTAAGCAATATGCTCTACTATATATCAAACATTTTGCAAGAGCCTAGAATAGCAAGAAAAACTTTAAATCTTATAACTAGAAAACTAGAACAATTAAAACACTTTCCAGAAATAAATTCTAAATTTTTTATTCAAAATGCAGAACTCAGAAAACTAATTATAAAGAAATATATTGTGATCTATCAGATTGATTCTCAAAAAAATGAAATCTATATTCTACATATCTTTCATGGAAACCAAAATTATCTATCTAAAATCTAAAATTTTTTTGTAACTATTATCTAATATCTAAAGCATATTTTCTACAAAATCCGGAAATTTCATTTGAAATGCAACAAAAATTTAATAAAAAAGTAAATGAACAGTAGACAGGAGTAAGAAAAACTCGTATAATATTTTTGACCAAAAAATAAAAGGAGTTTTTTTAAAATAGATACAAGCTTTTTAGATATATACAGAATTAAACTACCAAAATGTTTGGCAGCTTAATTGACGAAAACAAAAATAAATTGTAAAATAAAGAAAATCAAAAATATAAAACGAGAATATGACAACACTTTTTAGAAAAAAGTTGTTGCATTGGCAATGAAAATTTTGCCAAACTGAAATTTTCAAAGAAAATAGAAGAAAACACTTGAAAAGTGTTTTCTTTTGTTATACAATAGGCAGGTAAAAATATTTTAAATGATGTTAAAAGACATCAAAAGGAGGATTTATTTATGTCAGTTAAAGTAGGAATCAATGGATTTGGAAGAATTGGAAAATTAGTTTTCCAAGCAGCCTTAGAGAAAGGAGAGGTTGATGTTGTTGCTATAAACGACCCTTTTATTACAGCAGATTACATGGCATATATGGTTAAATTCGATACAATTCACGGAAGATTTAATGGAGAAGTTAAAGCAGAAGATAATAAATTAATAGTTAATGGAAAAACAATAAATGTATATAATGAAATGGACCCACACAATATTCCTTGGGGAACTGAAGGAGT
>USHY01000051.1 GCA_900554635.1 uncultured Clostridium sp.
AGGAAGATGATTATGTTAGAGATTAGAAAAGTTTTAAATGAAGAAATGAAAGATGCTTTAAAATTAGTATGGAGAGTATTTCTAGAGTATGAAGCACCTGATTATACTGATGAAGGTATAAAAGAATTTAAAAAATCTATTGATGATGTGAATTGGGTTAATGCAAGAGAATTTTATGGCGCATTTATTGAAGAAAAACTAGTTGGAGTAATCGCAACAAAAGATGCAACCCATATTGCATTATTTTTTGTAGATGGTAAATTCCAAGGACAAGGTATTGGTAGAAAACTGTATAATAAAATAATCGAGTTAAATAATCAAGGATTTTTTACAGTAAATTCATCACCTTATGCACACGAAATATATAAACATTTAGGGTTTGTAGATACAGATACAGAGCAATGTATCAATGGTTTAAGACTTTACCCTATGAAAAATAGTAAGGTGTAAGGAGGAGTATATGAATAAATTAAAAAATATTGAAAAATAACATATAAATATTAACTAAGGAGATAGAAAATGAATATACAAGATTACGGTTTTAAAGATAATATAAATACAGACAAAACTATAGCCAGAATTATTGCTACACATAAAGATAGGTATGAAATTGTATGCAATGAAGGGCAAGGGTTTGCACAAATAAAAAGAGGATGCTATTACGATAACCCAGATAGCATTTACCCAACAACAGGAGATTTTGTTGCAATTCAATGGAACCCAACTGGAGATAGTATGATTTATGAAACACTAAAAAGGGAAAGCTCTTTTTCAAGAACGGCATCAACTAGTGATAGAAATCACAAATTACATAATCAGCATGAACAGCTAGTTGCAGCGAATTTTGACTATGTGTTTATAATTCAATCATTAAATAATAACTTCAACTTACATAGAATAGAAAGATATTTAAGCTTAGCTTGGGAATCTGGAGGGGTACCAGTTATAGTATTAACAAAGATGGACTTGGTTTCAAATGTTCAAGAATATATTAAACAGGTTGAAAATATTGCATTTGGAGTAGAAATTTATGCAGTAAGCTGTGTGACAAAACAAGGCCTAGAAAACTTAGAAAAGTATTTCTCAAAAGGAAATACAATTGTATTTTTAGGCTCATCAGGAGTTGGAAAATCAACACTCGTGAATACTTTATATGGAAAAGAAGTAATGAAAACTTCTGAAATTCGTGAGGAAGATTCAAGGGGAAGGCATACAACCACATCAAGAAACCTAATAATGTTACCAAATGGTGCAATGATTATAGATACACCAGGCATGAGAGAACTTGGGATGTGGGATGCAGAAAGTGGGATAAGTAAAACATTTCAGGATATAGAAAAATATCTAGGAATGTGCAAATATTCAAACTGTACACATACAAACGAGCCAGGATGTAGAATTTTAGAAGCAATAGAAAAAGGCGAAATACAAAGAGAAAGATTTGAGGAGTATTTAAAGCTTCAAAAAGAATCAGAGTACAATACTAATTCTGAAGAATATTTGAAAAATAAAAAAGAAAAATTTAAGCAAATATCCAAAATGAATAGATACAATAAAAAGTAATGGAAACCATTGAAAGTAAGTAGCTTTTGTGATATAAATATTCTATAAATTTTTTGGGGAGGTATTTTATGAAAGATTTTTTTAAGAACAATAAAACTAAAGTCGCTATAATAATTGGAGTTATAATATTAGCGATAGTAGTTTGCACTCTTGCATTTGGCAACAAAGATGAAAATAAAACAGAAAATTCAAAAAGACAGGAACCACAAAACTTAACTCAGGCAGTGGCTCAGAAGAATAACAAAAATGAAACAGATTATAAAAAAATAGCAACAGGAGCGGAAATATTAAATGAGGAGTCAATGTTTACAGAATATACATTTACAACAAACAATAGCTTATACATATTTGATAAGGATAAGTTAGACGAAGGAATTTTTACATACCAAAAGGTATATGATATTCCAAGCAATATAAAGGTATTAAATATAATGCCAAACTATGGTGCTGATATAATGTTTGTTGACACAAATGATACTGTATATAAACTATATGATGAAAATGTTGATAATAAAAAAGCTGGAACAAACTATGAAAGCTTTAAAATGGCACAATACAGATTTGAAAAAAGTTATTTAGAATCATATTCAGAGCTATATATTGGCAAAAAAATGTCTTATGATTTTGTAGCAAATGAATTAATTGTAAAAGATAATAAATTATATATACACGATTATGAAAGACCGGTAAATATTACAGAAATTAAAGGCAATTATGAAGGGGAGAAAATAATTAGAATATATAACGAAAAAATACTAAAAACAGATAAAGGTTTTTATGAAATATATAGCTATTACACAGGCAATGGACCAGATACAACAACAATGAAAATTGAACTTTTAAGTAAATATTATGATGAAGTTCTAACCTTTACATATAAATATGTAATACTAAAAGATTACACATTAATACCAATGAAAGACTTAATTCCAGACTATGGCGAGAACTACTACAAAACACCAAGAGGAGAAAAGCCAGATTCATTTGTAATATAGCTTATAAAGGTGAACAAAAATGAGATATAAAATAACAAAAAGCAGATATTCTTGAACTTAAGGCAAAAGAAAAAACAGAGAATACATCAGGCTTTTGGTGGTGTGGAAGATACGAAATGCACAAATGGAGAATGCCAATTCATGATATAGATGTTGAAGAGAAAAATTTACTTCTATATGTATGAGGATAGGAAAAGTAAAAAAAGTTTGGTGATAAATACCAAAAAAAGATAAAAAATTAATTTTAAAAAAGAGGTAAAACAATGAAAAATTTTGGAAATGTACTATGGGGTATAGTACTAATTATAATAGGTATAATAGTAGGAGGAAATGCACTTGGCATTACAAACATAAACATATTTTTTGATGGTTGGTGGACATTGTTCATCATTGTACCTTGTTTTATAGGACTATTTAAAGAAAGAGAAAAAACAGGGAATATTATAGGGTTACTAATAGGTGTAGCACTATTGCTATCTTGTCAAAACATATTAGACTTTGATATAATTTGGAAATTAGCACTTCCAGTAATATTAATAGTTATAGGATTATCATTTATTTTTAAAGATACATTTGATAAAAAAGTAAGTGAAGAAATAAAAAAACTAAATGAAAAGAAAAATAAAGATAATGAATATTGCGCAACATTTTCAGGTCAAAATGCTAATTTCGATGGAGAAAAATTTAATGGAGCTAACCTAACAGCAGTATTTGGAGGGGTAAAGTGCGATTTAAGAAATGCAATAATTGAAGAAGATGTTTTAATCAATACATGTAGTGTATTTGGAGGAATAGATATATTAATTCCAGATAATGTAAAGGTGAAAGTAAAATCATCATCAATTTTTGGTGGAGTAGATGAAGAAAAGAAAAGCAAAATAGAAAATAATGAGGCACATACAATATACATAAATGCAACATGTATATTTGGAGGTGCTGATATAAAATGACAACAGCACAAAAAATAATTAAATATCTAGCAATAGCTTTGGCAATATCTATAATGGTTTCAATATTTTCTGCAATAGCAGGGGGAATATTTGGCTTAGCTAGTGTTCTAGGTTTAAGAAAAAATAAGGCAATAGGAGAGATGAAAGCTATAGATTTTGAAAACAGTGAAGTTGCAACGTTAGATATAGATGTGGCATTTACAAATTTAACTATAAAAACAGGAGAAACTTTAAAAGCAGAAACAAATAATAGCAATATTAATTGCAAACAGAACTATCAAAATCTACAAATCAAAGAAAAATCACGCAAGTGGTTTGGCAATAATGGTGAAGGCGATTTAGTGGTATATGTTCCAAAGAACATAGAATTCGAAACAATAAGAATAAATGCAGGAGCAGGAAAAATCAATATAGAAAGCTTAAATACAAAAGAGCTAGTACTTAACCTAGGAGCCGGAAATACAGAAATATCTAGGGTAAATGTAAGCCAAAAATGTAGCATAGATGGCGGAGTTGGAAAACTAAGTATTCTATCAGGAACAATAAATAACCTAGACTTAGATATAGGAATAGGCCAAACAGATTTGGTTTCAAAAATTACAGGCAAAAGTGATATAAACTCTGGAATTGGAAAAGTAAGCATAAGGCTTCTTGGAGACAAAGACAACTATAAATTCAAAATCAATAAAGGTATAGGAGTAATAGATATTGCTGGAGAAGAAATGAAAGATGGCCAAGAATGGGGCAATGGAAAAAACTATATTGATATAGATGGAGGAATAGGAGAAATTAAAATTGATTTTTAATTAAAGGAGAAAATTATGAATGAAATAAAAGTTAAATCAATTTATAAACATTTTAAAGGAAACTTATACTTAGTTGAGGATATTGCAACACACAGTGAAACAAGAGAAAAATATGTAGTATATAGAGCTTTGTATGGAGATGTGGGATTGTATATAAGACCTTACGATATGTTTGCTTCAGAAGTTGATCATGAAAAATACCCAGATGTTAAGCAAAAATATAGATTTGA
>USHY01000052.1 GCA_900554635.1 uncultured Clostridium sp.
TTGGAAGTTTTGTATTTCCAAATTCAAAATCAAAGTTGCATTTTTCTGCAATTTTAACAGTGTTTTCTATGGCTTCTGGTATATTTTTAAAATAGTCTGCCATTTCTTCTGGTGATTTTACATAGAATTCATCTACTCCCATTTTCATTCTATCTGGATCACTCATTTTTTTACCTGTTTGAATACATAACAATATTTCGTGAATATAGGCATCTTCTTTTTTCAAGTAGTGTGAGTCATTTGTTGCAACTAGCGGAATATCAAGCTCTCTGGAAAGTTCAACAAGTTTTTGATTTACTAAAACCTGTTCTGGCAAACCATTTGGTTGAACTTCCAAGTAGTAATCTTCTCCAAAGATATTTTTATGCCATAAAGCAATTCTTTTTGCTTCTTCTAAGTCTTCCTTTAGTATTGCTTTATTAACACTTCCTGCCAAGCATGCACTTAAACAAATTAAACCTTCGTGGTATTTTTCTAAAAGTTCTAAGTCTATTCTTGGTTTATAATAAAAGCCTTCAATAAATCCCATTGAAACTAGAATACTTAGGTTTTTATAACCTGTTTCGTTTTTGGCAAGTAAAATTAAATGTGAATACTTATTATCTATGTTAGATTCTTTATCGAACCTAGTACGAGGCGCCACATAAACCTCACACCCAATAATAGGTTTAATACCAACCTTTTTACATTCCTTATAGAAATCAACTACACCAAACATAACCCCATGGTCTGTAATTGCCATAGCTTTCATTCCCAGTTCTTTTGCTCGTGCTGGTAGTTCTTTTATTTTATTTGCTCCATCTAATAAACTAAATTCCGTGTGTGTATGTAAATGTACAAAATCCATAATTTTCTCCTAAAAATTCTATTTTATGGTGTTTATTATATCATACATTATTAAAAAAAGTAAGCGTTTTTAAAAACAAAATCATAGATTGAATTATTCATTATATACATGTTTTGGGAAATTAAACTCTTTAAGAATAAAAAAATATAAGAGTTTACTATTTGTAGATTTGTCCACGATTATTAGCTTTTGTTACTAAAATTATAGTAAGTCATCTATTGTCAACCCCTCTCTTTTTAGTACTTCCTCTAAAGTTTCTGAATTTTTTAATTCATTTTCCTTTATTTCTTTACTTTCTTTTAAATAGTCTAAATACATTGTTTTTTCTGTAATGTCCATATTATCCAATATAACTGATGGTTCCAATTTTAAAAGTTCATAATCAATGGCTTTTTCCATTAGTATTTTAATTGAATCTAAACATTCCATATTCAAACGAGGTGTCATTTTTATTACATCTTTTATTGTTTGTAATTGTGTTTCAGACATATTAATCATCTCCTTACTTTTGTTATTATATCAATGAAACAAAGCTTTTGTCAATAGGAAGGCTTTGCAAAATATGAAATCAACATAAATCAACACCTTATAACATCTATTGATATATTTTGATTACACAATTATACATAAGTTTATATTCATTTTATATTATAGTATATTTTGAGGTGATTATGTTGAAGAGATTGGATAATTTGTATGATAGAATATGTGATATAGATAACATTAATTATATTTATCATGAAATTAGTAATAGGATTAATAATAAGAGCAAACTTGAACATTTGAAAGAGTACCGCTGTTTTTATATTTCTAAAATTTATAGCATGTTAAAATCTGAAAAATATTTAGTTAGCCCTTATAATGTTTTTACTATTTATGAACCCAAAAAGAGAAGAATTGTTAGTTTGAGTTTGCAAGATAAAATTGTTAATCACCTAGTTAGTACATTTATTGTTCTGCCTGTAACTTCTCCATGCCTAATAGATGCTAATGTAGCAAGTAGAATTGGTTTAGGTTCTAAAAGAGGGTTGGAGCTTGCAAATAATTTTCATAAGGCTTGTAGTATAAGGTTTTCGAATTACTATATTTTAAAATGTGATATTAGTAAATTTTTTCAAAGTATTGACCATGATATTTTAATGAATAAACTTAGGAAAAGGCTTAAAGATGAAAGAGCTTTAAACATTTTATCCAAAATCATTGAGAGTGATGAAATGGGCTTAAGTATTGGTGCAATGAGTAGCCAGCTTCTTGCTGTTTTTTATTTAAACGATTTAGACCATTACATTAAAGAAACTTTAAAAATCAAGTATAAGGTAATTATGCCAAATACCAAACTGTTAATAGGAAATTGAAAAGAAAATCTTTTTTATATTCCTCTAAACAAATTCCACTTTCAAGTTTCGCAAGCAGTATCATATCTTATAATTACTTGCTAAATAAAAGAAGCACTTTGCTTAAAAGTGCTTCTAAAAGCAGTACTAAAACACACTCCCCTTCGTAGAAGAACTACTACTAACAAATGGGTTTATCTACTTTTACTTTATAGTATTTTAAAAGAATTAAAATAACTAAAGGACAGCTGTCTGTTTCTATATTATCTCTTGCACAGCCACATGACTGTTGCAACCACAGTTTACAGAAGCTACACAGCGCAAAGGCAACTCATTGTTGTTCGAATTGCCATTGGAATTGAACAAGTTGTTGTCGTCGATAGAGTTCGCATTGCCTTCATTCACAGCCCCTGGGCCGAAGTTAGCATAATCAGAGTTCGCATAGACCCCACGGGAAGCCAGCCATTACAACAGTGCCCTAATTTAATAGGCTTTTTATCCAGCCTGTTAAATACTTAATTATATCTTCTATGCTATTTCCAAACTTTATGTATTTCTTGCTGTTTATAATTTGTTTATCATAGCATATGTTTACTAGAAAATCTATTACCTTTATCTTGGCTATAGATTTTTCAAGCAAGTGTTTTTTATTTTCCACATTAGAGCTGGTATTTGCTTCATATACCAGTTCTAATAAATCATATGAGTTTTGTCTTATTCTGTTTTTGAGTTCTACATCTTTTTTCGGGAAATTATCAAGTAAATTATCTAAGTTTACTATGAGCTTTCTAATAAAATTAATTACTTTAAATTTTTCTTCTTTCATAAATTAACTTTTCCACTTCTTCTATTAATTCTTCATCATCTTTTAAACATTCTAGAATTTCTTCTATTCTTTTATTTTTCCTTACTTTCACTTTAGCTAATTCTAAAAACTTTCCATATTTATTCAAATTTTTATTATCAACCTGTTGTTCAACATCATAATTATTTCTTCTATCCAGAACAATATAGTTAATTTTATTTTGTTCCAAAATTGCTGTAACCTTAGGTAAACTTGGTATTGGAAAAGCTGATGTATATACATCTTGTGTTTTATTTAATTTGTAGTTAAACAGGTAGTTTATTATATACGCATCTTTTCCATAAGCTGTATAAAATGTTCCAACCTTCACCAAAACAACATCTTCCTTATGAATAACCTTTATAGTTTCCATCATATTAAGAGTTCCCAAACCACATCTTCTCCTTCCCCAAAAAAATCGCGCCAGTGCCATTATCACACATTGCCCAAGTTCAAACCTAGCCTCAATCCCAAGCCGACCAAAGGTCCGGCTGGGGAGTGCTGGCAGTTACGAGGCTTGTTCTCCCACTGCACTCTAGCCTTCCACTTTCGCCCTATCCTACTCTACAACCGCTGGGATATCAGACCTTAGAGAAACTACACAGCGCAAAGGCAACTCAATGCCGCTCGAATAGCCATTGGAAGCGAACAAGCCGTCGCCGCCGACAGAGTCCGCATAGCCTCCATCCACAGCCCCTGGGCCGAAGTAAGCAAAAACAGAGTACGCATAGACCCCACGGGAAGCCAGCCAGTACAAATAATTGTTTGAATCTCCAAATATTAAGTTTTTAGTTGTGGTTGTTATTGTATGGCTTGTATCGCTTGCATTTGCATCATTTACCAAATATGTTCCATCATCTGATAAGTGGTAATAATATCCATCTACTGGTATATTTCCTAGTACACTTGCATCTGTTGTTCCTTCTGGGCAACTTGGTGTGAAATATTTTTTGGTGCCATCTATTACTCTTGCATTATTTTGTATATCCGTCCATATATCTCCATAGCTTGAACCTAAGTCTGATATTTTTGTTCCCTCTGGAACTGTATAGTATGTCCATTTATTTGTTGTTGGATCTTTTTTCCCACACATTCCTGCTGGGGCTGTATATTGTAAACATGCGTTTACATCTTCTATTGTCAT
>USHY01000053.1 GCA_900554635.1 uncultured Clostridium sp.
AAGCTGCAATATATGTGGCACTATCAAAAAAATCAAATTGTGCATATATGGCAATTGATAAAGCACTAGAAGATGTAAGAACAAAAGATACGGGAGAAATACCAATGCATATTAGAAACGCACCAGCAGAAGGAATGAGTCAATTTGGATATGGAATAGGTTACAAGTATCCTCATGATTATTCAGGACATGTAGTAGAGCAACAATACTTGCCAGACAAAATGGTTGGAACGAAGTATTTTATTAAAGATGAAACTGTAGATTTTTAAAAAGAAAAAATTGATAAATAAATTTTAAAAAAATGGCCATACTAATAAAGGAAAAATTAAAAAGGAGGCTATTTTTTATGGAAAAAAATCAAAAAATCAATTGCACTGTAGAAAGCTGTGCATTTCACAATCCAAATAAGGAATGTTGTGAATTAAAGGCAATAACAGTTAGAGCTTGCCAAAATTGCCACAATGGAAATCCTGCAGATGAATCAATGTGTGGAAATTATGAATGTACAAACAAATAAAATTTAAAAAAGTTTCCCTAAAAAGGAAACTTTTTCTTGTTTTTTATGGTATTATAAATATAGGTGATAAAAAATGATATATGTAAATAAAAAACAAGTTTTAGAGGATACAATAAACAAATACTCAAATATGATATATAGGCTTGCAATGGCAAGAACAGGAAAAACGGAAGAAGCTCAGGATGTATATCAAGAAGTATTTTTAAGGTTGGCTAAGAAAATGCCAGAATTTGAATCTGAGGAACACAAAAAGGCATGGCTAATTAGAGTTACAATTAATTGCAGTAAAACATTACTAAATTCAAACTTTATAAAGCACAGGGCTGAATTAGATGAAAATCTAAGCTTTGAAACACCTGAAAGGCATGATATATATTATGCGGTTTTAGAATTACCAGTAAAATACAGAACTGTAGTTCACCTATACTACTATGAAAATTATAGCATAAAAGAAATAAGTAAATTGTTGAATACAAATGAAAACACAGTAAAAACTAGGCTTTCAAGAGCCAGAAAACAATTAGAAAATGAAGTAAAAGGAGGTATTGAAGATGAGTAAGAAAGACTATATTGATGCAGTAAATGAAATACAGGTAGATGAAAAATTAAAAAAGGAGACTTTTGAAAAAGTAAGAGAAAAAACAGTTAGAAGAAAGTTCAACAAATTGTACCCACTTGCAAGTTTGGCAGTTATGTGTGCAGTAATTATGGCAATAGTTTTGCCAAATAAAAGTATAGCTCCAATAAGTGAAAAAGAATATATTCAAGTAAAAGATGCACAAGAATTACCTAGAGTTGAAAGTTTTAAAAACTTATATGCAATGTTAAATAAAAGAGCTGAAAAAAATGGTTTAGAATATGATGTTGACTCTATAATAACAATTAATGAGGCAAGTCAAGAAATAAATGTCAAAAATTCGGAAAGAGCATATGAGACAAATAAAAGTCAAGAAGACTTTTCTAAAACAAACACACAAGTAAATGGGGTAGATGAAGCAGATATAGTAAAAACAGATGGAAAATACATATACTATTTAACAAATTCAAAACTTGTAATTGTAGATGTTCAAAATCCAAGTAAAATGGTTAGTGTTTCAGATATTTCATTTGAAGGAGCTAATTTTTATCCACATGAGATATATTTAAAAGAAGATAAAGTGATTATAATAGGAGTAAAGGAAGAAGAAACTGTTTATGAAATACAACAAAGGAGATTGATTGATGATGATTATATATACCCATATGGAGGAAAAATTTTTACATCAGCAAGAGTATATAATGTAAAAGATAAAGCAAATGCAATACTTGAAAGAACTGTCGAGATAGATGGAAACTATGTATCTTCAAGAATGATAGATGGGGATTTATATATGATATCAAATAAATATTTATCTTCATACATTTGTAAAAAGAAAAAAATATCTGAGTTAGATGAAGAAAAATTTAAACCACAATATTTAGATACAGTTGCAGGTGAAGATGTGAAAAGCATAGATTTTGATTGCATATATTATATACCAGAATTTGAAGAATCAAATTACTTAAATATTGCTGCATTTAATGTGAACAATAAAAAAGAAGCACAAGTAGAAAGTTACTTGGGCGCAGGAAGTGAGATTTATGCTTCAACAAATAATTTATATATAGCAAAAATAAAATATGATTATAATAGAATTAGAAAAGAAAGTAAAGTAACTACTGAAATATACAAATTCATACTAAAAAATGCAACATGTACATTTACAAAAACAGGAACAGTACCAGGTTCAGTATTAAATCAATTTTCAATGGATGAAGACAATGGATTTTTTAGAATAGCAACAACTGATAATTCTGTATCAAGCCAAGAAAGTACAAATAATTTATATGTGCTTGATGAAAATCTTGACATTGTTGGTAAAGTTGAGGGATTAGCACCAGGCGAAAGAATATACTCAGTAAGGTTTATGGGGAAAAGAGCATATATGGTAACATTTGTACAAACTGACCCACTATTTGTAATAGATTTATCTGACCCAAGAAATCCTACAGTACTGGGAGAACTAAAAATACCAGGATACAGTAAATATTTACATCCGTATGATGAAACACATTTGATTGGTATAGGGGAAGATACAAAAATAATTAATGAAGGCTATGGAGAAAGAGTGATAACAGATGGAATGAAAATAGCATTGTTTGATGTAACAGATCCAAATAATCCGAAAGAAATGTTCAGTGAAAAAATAGGCGAAAAAGGAACATCATCAGAATTACTTTATAACCACAAAGCATTGCTGTTCTCAAAAGAAAAGAATATAATAGCATTTCCAATAAGTATAACAAAGGAAAATTATGAAGTCACTTTCCAAGGGGCAATAGTGTATGGATTGAGCTTAGATAAAGGCTTTGAACTAAAAGCAAAAATTTCAAATGCAGCAAACGATTATGATAGATACTTTAGCAAAAATAATGTAGAAAGAATTATATATATTAAAGATACACTATATACATTATCAAAAACACTAATTAAAGCAACAGATATGAATACGATGAAAACACAAGGAAGTTTAGAAATAAAATAACACAAACATCCAGAAACACTCTTGTTTCTGGATGTTATTAAGCAAAAAAGAAAAATGTAACATTTAATGTTACATTTTGGTGGGCAGGGATGGATTCGAACCATCGTACTCGTATGAGAACAGATTTACAGTCTGCCGCCTTTAGCCACTCGGCCATCTGTCCGAAGATTATATGCACTTTTTCAATGCTTTCTTATTATACTATTCGATTTTCTCTTTGTCAATACTTTTTTTATATTTTTTCACAAAAATTAATTAAGCAGGAGAAATTAATTATTCCTCCTGCTCTAGTCAAACTTCTTTATTCATATTTTGCCCAAACTTCACATGTACAGCTTCCGTCTACAGCTCCCATTACAAGCATAATTGTTTTGCCTGTTGTATTCGTAAATTTGAAGTCAATATTTCCAAAGGAAACTGTTGCCTCATCTTCACGACTTGCATAACTAACAGGAAGAGAATGTTGTCTTGCATTGGTTTTAATTCCTGCAGATTTTACAGCCATATTTACAGTTGTAGAAACCTGGCATACACCACCACCAATGCCTTTTGTCTTTTTTCCATTGCTGTAGACTGTTGCATCTTTATAACCTTTGTCATATGTGCATTTGCCTACAGTATCCCAAAAAGAAAATTTTTCATTGGGTTGCAAGATTTTGCCATTGATATAGCTAGATGCGATGTTAATGTTAATATCTCTGTTAGTATTAGCCCCAGCTTTAGTTGTAGAAGTACTCAAGAGATACCATTCTCCATCCTCTTCTGTTTCAAAGATATATTTTTTGGCAACATATCCTTCAAGTTCTCCAACTCTTACTTTAATCCGGGTACCATACTCATCTTGGTTTTCTACCTCGCTTCCAACAATAAAATCAACTTTCGTTCCTTGAGAAAAACTTGCAATTTTTGCAGTTTCTCTGGTAGGACCTTCTCTAAGAATAACATTATTTGCATTAATAACACCTACACCAATGATTTCCTCTGCATCTTCACTAGTAGAACTAGC
>USHY01000054.1 GCA_900554635.1 uncultured Clostridium sp.
GTTGAAGCAGCAATGAAAGGAATGCTAGACCCAGTATTTAAAGAAACAATAATAGGAAATGCAGAAGTAAGACAAACATTTAAAATATCAAATGTTGGAACAATTGCAGGATGCTATGTAACAAACGGAAAAGTTGCAAGAAATGCAGGAGTAAGAGTACTTAGAAACAATGTTGTAATACATGAAGGAAAACTAATTTCTCTAAAGAGAATGAAAGATGATGCAAAAGAAGTTCAAGCTGGATATGAATGTGGTATTCAATTAGAAAACTTCAATGACATACAAGAAGGAGACATTATTGAAGCATTTATTATGGAGCAAGTAAAATAAGGAGGCAAAATGCAAAAACATAAAAATTCTAACCGTATGGCTAGAGTAGATGAGGAATTAAAAAGGGAACTTAGTAATATAATTAATTACGAAGTTAAAAATTCAAATGTTACAGGAATGATTAGTGTTACAAAAGTAAAAACATCACCAGACCTAAAATATGCTAAAGTAAGTGTAAGCATTATAAATTCAAAAAACATTAAACAAACTTTAGCAGGTTTAAAAGCCGCTTCTGGCTTCATTAGAAGTAGAATAGCTGAAAAAATGAATTTACGAGTAACACCAGAACTTGTATTTGAATTAGATGAAAGCTTAGTATATGGAGAAAAAATCGATAGAATATTAGAACAAGTGATGAAAGAAATAAATGATAAACAAGAAGAAAATTAAAGTATAAAAGGGCAAAATAAAGCCCTTTTTACTAGAAATGAGGTTAAAATGACTTTAGATAATATAAAGGAAGAAATACAAAATAGCCAAAACATAGTAATTCTAACACATGAGGTACCAGATGGAGATGCAATTGGAAGCAGTTTGGCTATGTATATGGGATTAAAACAATTAGGAAAAGATGTAGATGTAGTCATACCAAAATATTCAAAAACATATACATTTTTACCTTGTACAAATGAAATAAAAACAGAAGGTAGAATGGAAAATTACGATTTAGCAATAGCTTTAGATTGCGGAGATATAAAAAGATTAAATGGATTTGCTAACTATTTTGAATATGCTAATTGTAAAATACAAATTGACCACCACGAAGCAAATACAATGTTCGCAGACTATAATTTTGTAAATCCAACAGCACCTGCATGTTGCCAAATACTAATAACAGTATTAAAAACATTAGGTATTGAAATAACACAAAATATAGGAACATGTCTTTTAACAGGAATAATAACAGATACTGGAGGATTTAAATACCAAAATGTAAAGGCTGAAACATTTGAATTTGCAGCAGAACTTTTAAATAGAGGAGTTAATGTTTCAGAAATATACAGAAAAGTTTTACAAACAGTACCAGTAGCTAAATTTGAGTTGAGAAAAATAGCTATGAATAGAATTGAGCTAGTTGAAAATGGAAAAATAGCTTTTACATATATTACTAAAAAGGATGAAGAACAAACTAAAACAGAGGATCATGATGGAATAGTAGAAATGGGTAGAGATATCGAAGGTGTAGAAGTTTCAATATTCTTAAGAGAAACTGATGAGAATACATACAAAATATCATTACGCTCAAATGACTATGTAAATGTTTCAGACATTTGCTTAATGTTTAGTGGTGGAGGACATATGAGAGCAGCAGGAGGAATTATAACAGGATTAACATTTGAGAAGGCAAAAGAGAGAATAATTAATGAGTGTAAAAAACATATTAAATAAAGGATTAAAATAATGGATGGAATATTAATAATAAATAAACCACAGGGTTATACATCACATGATATAGTAAACATTGTAAAGAAGACACTAAATACCCCAAAAGTTGGCCATACAGGCACATTAGACCCCAATGCAACTGGGGTTTTGCCAATTTTACTTGGAAAAGCAACAAAAGTCTCTAAATACTTAATAGAACATAATAAAACATATGTTGCAGAGTTAAAGCTAGGAGAGAGGAGCTCAACAGGAGATTTAGAAGGGGAAATAATTGAAACCGCTTCTGTGCCTAACTTAGATAAAACAAAAATTCAAGATATTTTAGAATCATTTGTAGGTAAACAGATGCAGACTCCACCTATATATTCATCAATAAAAATTAATGGGAAAAAAGCATATGAATATGCAAGAAATCGGACAAGATGTAGAAATTCCGCCCAGAGAAATTGAAATCACAAGTATCAAACTAATAAATTTTGAGCACAATATAGTAACATATGAAGTATCATGCTCAAAGGGAACATATATTAGAGTACTTTGTGAAGACATTGCAAAAAGATTGGGTACAGTTGGACTAATGCAAAATTTATGCAGAACAACAGTAAATAAATTTGACCTTGGAAATGCAATCACACTAGAACAGTTAAAAGAAAAAGAAAAGCTTCCAATTTTGAGCATTGAAAAAGTATTTGAAAATTACCCCAATATATGTTTAACCCCCTCAAAAACAAGACTTTTTTTAAATGGAGTAAAATTAATATTTCAAACCCCAGAAGGTATATACAAAATATATAACAATAATGTATTTTTAGGTCTAGGAATTGTAGAACAAAATTTATTAAAAAGAGACATAATAATAGTTGACAATTATCAAATTAATGTATAAAATAGTATCAAATTAATTTAAAAGGAGGAACGAAAGATATGCTAGGTTACATGATAACAACCTTTGCAGGTGTATTTTGGATTATAAGATTAGCCATAGCACTAATATTTACAGCTGATGTAGAATTTCCAATAGTACCATTAAATATGACATTTGAAATAGTTGTTCTATTCATTACATTTATATGTATTATATTAATAGCAAAAAGAAAAATGTTTGGTGCTGTAGTATATTTAATCACTCAAGGAGCATACTTTGGAGTAGATGCCTACAAAAACATCCAAACAATAGTTGAAGGAACTCCACAAACAGCAAACTATGTCTCACTATTCATCTCAGCAATAGCAGTTATAATCCCAATCTTAGCCATAATGGACATAGGACTAAGTAGTGGCAAAAAAGGAAGCGGAAAAAACAAAAAAACTGACTGGTTTTACGGAACAGATGAATATGACAGAAAATTTGATGACAGAGCAGACAAAAACCAATATAAATTCTAAAATAAAAGCCCTGAACCTTACTTCAGGGCAAATTTTTATGAAGAATGTTTGACAAAATGGATAAATGTGGTATAATATTAAGGATGGAAAGGTGAAATAATGAATAACGAAAATAAAACAAATATCAACTGGTATAAACCAAATTATGGAAAACTTCCTATGAAGTCTTATAAATAAAGACTTTTAGTCTTATTCCTTTTTACATTTTATAACTGGAAAATAAAGGTTTTAAATAAAGCAAAAGATGCTTGTAAAAATTCTGGGTTTAATACAGATGAACAACTTGTTGAGGTCAACAGGTTGTCAAAAAGAAATAATAATGCCACTGCTAATATACAAGATTATAAACTTTCAAGATATATATGTTATTTAATAGTACAAAATGCTGATCCAAGTAAAGAAGTTGTTGCCTTAGGACAAACATATTTTGCTATTCAAACAAGAAAACAAGAAATAACTGAACAAGAATATGATTCTTTATCAGACGATGAAAAAAGATTTTATCAAAGGAAATTAACAAAGCAAGGTAACTATACTCTTCAAAAAGTTGCTTCAGCAGCTGGTGTTAAAAATATGGCAGAATTTCATAATGCTGGATATAAAGGATTATATAACGGCGAAACTGCTGATGATATTTTTAAAAGAAAAAAATTAAGATATAGAGAAGATATTTTAGATAATATGAATGAAGATGAATTAGTTGCTAATTTATTTAGAATAAATCAAAC
>USHY01000055.1 GCA_900554635.1 uncultured Clostridium sp.
ACTCTGTTTTTAATTCGCTTAATTCTTTATTTAAGTCTTCTGAAGACATTTCTCTAATTTTTTCTATCTTCATTTAAACATCACCACCCTGTTCAATTTCTCTTGTAACAAATTTTGTTTTTACAGGTAGTTTGTGTGCAGCTAATCTTAAAGCTTCTCTTGCAATATCTTCTGTAACATCTGCTAATTCAAATAATATTCTACCTGGTTTAACTGGTGCTACCCAATATTCAACTGCTCCTTTACCTTTACCCATACGAGTTTCAGCAGGTTTTTTGCTTATTGGTTTGTTTGGGAATATTTTAATCCAAACTTTTCCACCTCTTTTAATATAACGAGTCATAGCAATACGTGCTGCTTCTATTTGGTTTGCTGTAATAAGTCCTGCTTCTAATGTTTGTAATCCGTATTGGCCTTCATTTACAACATTTCCTCTTGTTGCTTTTCCTCTATTTCTGCCTTTTTGCATTTTTCTATATTTTGTTCTTTTTGGCATTACTGGCATTATTCTTCTCCTCCTTCTGTTTTAATTTTTTTAGTTGGAAGAACTTCTCCTTTATATATCCAAACTTTTACACCTATTTTTCCATAAGTTGTATCTGCTTCTGCAAATCCATAATCAATATCTGCTCTTAGTGTTTGTAGTGGAATAGTTCCTTCTTTGTAGAATTCTGTTCTTGCCATATCAGCTCCACCTAAACGTCCAGATACAGATGTTTTAATACCTAAAGCACCTGCTTTCATTGCTTTTTGCATACATTGTTTCATTGCTCTTCTAAATGAAATTCTTCTTTCTAGTTGGTTTGCAATGTTTTCTGCTACTAATTGAGCATTAGTATCAACATCTTTAACTTCAACTATATTTAAACTTACTTCTTTACCAATCATTTTTGATAATTCTTGTTTTAAACTTTCAGCTAAGCTTCCGCCTTTTCCTATAACAACACCTGGTTTAGCTGTATAAACATTTACTTTAACAAATTTAGCTGTTCTTTCTATTTCTACTTTAGAAATACCGCTAACAAATAATTTTTTCTTTACATATTCACGGATTTTGTGGTCTTCTACTAAATAATCAGCATAATTCTTTGAATCTGCATACCATTTAGAATTCCAATCACTAATAACACCAACTCTTAATCCATGTGGGTGCATTTTTTGTCCCATATTCAATCTCCCTCCTTAAACTTCTCTTAACTTAATTGTAACATGACTTGTTCTTTTTCTAATTCTTGAAGCTGAACCTTTAGCTGCTGGTCTTATTCTCTTCATTGTTGGACCTTGGTTTGCGTAAATTTCGCTAACTATTAGGTTGCCTCTGTTCATGTTGTGGTTGTTTTCTGCATTTGCTATTGCAGATTTTAATAATTTTTCTATTGTTTCAGATGATGCTTTTGGTGTAAATTTAACAATTGCTAAAGCTTCATCAACTTTTTTGCCTCTTATAAGGTCTGCTACGATTTTAACTTTTCTAGCTGATATTCTTGAAAACTTTAAAGTAGCTGTTGCTTCTAGTACTTTATTTTCTTCTGGCATTCTAAGTTACCTCCTATTAATATTTTTTAGACTATTTTACGTCTGTTTTCTTTTCTCCTGAATGTCCTCTAAATGTTCTTGTTGGAGCAAATTCTCCTAATTTATGTCCTATCATTTCTTCTGATATATATACTGGAACATGTTTTCTTCCATCATGAACTGCTATAGTATGACCTACCATTTGTGGGTATATTGTAGAAGCTCTTGACCAAGTTTTTAAAACTTGTTTTGTTCCGCTTTCATTCATAGCTTTGATTCTGTTTAATAATCTTTCTTCTACGAATGGTTTTTTCTTACTAGATCTTGACATTAGATTTTCCTCCTTTTAATTATTTTCTTCTCTTAACTATATATTTATCTGTTTTATTATTTTTCTTTCTTGTCTTATATCCTAATGCTGGTTTGCCCCAAGGAGTAAGTGGTCCACTATGTCCTACTGGTGCTCTACCTTCACCACCACCATGTGGGTGATCTACTGGGTTCATTACAGAACCTCTAACTGTTGGTCTTATACCTAAATGTCTTGTTCTTCCTGCTTTTCCTAATTTAATGTTTGCATGGTCTAAGTTTCCTATTGTTCCTATTGTTGCTCTACATTTTGCTCTTACTAATCTCATTTCTCCAGAAGGTAATCTAACATGTGCGTATTCTCCTTCTTTTGCCATTAATTGAGCTTCTCCACCAGCTGCTTTTACCATTTTTCCACCTTGGCCTGGATTTAATTCTATGTTATGAATTAAAGTACCTACTGGAATATTTGCTATTGGTAAGCAGTTTCCTGGTTTTATATCTACGTTTTCACCAGATATAACTTTATCTCCATTTGTTAATCCAACTGGAGCTAGTATATAAGCTTTTTCTCCATCTTCATATTGAATTAAAGCTATATTACTTGTACGATTTGGATCGTATTCAATTCCGATAACAGTTGCTTCCATGTTATCTTTCTTTCTTTTAAAATCGATTATTCTATATTTTTGTCTGTTTCCACCACCTTGGTGTCTAACTGTAATTCTACCATAAGAGTTTCTACCTGCATTTTTCTTTTTCTTTGCTAATAAAGATTTTTCAGGTGTTGTTTTTGTTATTTCGTCGTTTGTCAATGTTGTCATATTTCTTCTTGATGGTGTGTATGGTCTAAATGTTTTTATTCCCATTTTCTCTTTTCCTTTCTCGAATTCATGAAAAACTTCGTATTGCGTTGTCAAGCTCAATCAAAAATGCTCGACATACTTTTGTATAGTCTGTGCTTTTTTTCTTTCGCTTTCCTAGTACTACTCGTTTTTGCTAAATTCTCTTACTTAAAATATTTGTGGATTTTTTCCTGCTCCACTCTGCAGATATTTATTTGTTTTCCTGGTTTTTTCCAGATAATTTTAGGTGTTAATTAAGCTCCCATAAATTCATCAATTGAATCTTTGTATTTTTTGTCTGGCTTAACTTCTTTTCCACCTTTTCCTAGGTAAGTTACTTCTGCTGGGTTTGTATCAATAGTTACTATTGCTTTTTTCCAATCAGGTCTTTTTCCTGAATGTGCTCCCATTCTTTTTTCTTTACCTTTAACTGTCATTGTATTAACATTTAATACTTTAACTCCAAATATTGCTTCTACAGCATTTGCTATTTGAACTTTTGTTGCTTTTTTTGCAACGCGGAATGTATACTTTCCTTCTTCTAAACCTTGGTTACTTTTTTCTGTTACTATAGGTTTTATTATTATATCTTCTGGTTTCATTTAAGCATACACCTCCTCTAATTTTTTAACACTGTCAACTGTTAATACTAATTTATTGTATTTTAATAAATCGTAAACGTTTATTGTGTTTGTTAATGTTGTTTTAACTCCTTCAATGTTTCTGCTTGATGCTTGAACATTTAGGTTCTTTTCTGGTAATACGATTAATGCTTTTCCTTCAACTTTTAAGTTTTCTAGTGCATTTACCATATTCTTTGTTTTAACTTCTTTTAAATCTAATTTATCAACAACTACTAGGTTGTTTTCTAATACTTTAGAACTTAATACTGATCTTATAGCTAGTTGTCTTTCTTTTTTGTTTATTCTGTAGCTGTAATCTCTTGGTTTTGGTCCTAAAGCTATACCACCTT
>USHY01000056.1 GCA_900554635.1 uncultured Clostridium sp.
GCCAAATTTCAAGTACTTATTACATTCTATACATGGGTTTGGAGTTCTGCATTTTTTATACTCAGATATAAAATCTTGTATTACACATTTATTAAATTCTTCCTTAAAATTTAATACATAATGTGGTATATTCAAAACATCACATACTCTTTTTGCATCCATTGTAGAGTTTAAATTACAACATCCACCCTCAACACATTCGTCATCACTTTCCCATAGTTTCATTGTTGCGCCAATTACTTCATATCCCTTTTCTTTTAAAAGAAGGGCAGATACTGAGCTATCTACCCCTCCACTCATTCCTATTAAAACCTTTTTCATTTTTTCTTTATCCTTCCTTGAGTCAAAACCTTTATTCATCTATTTTTATATGTACATCTTTTAATTGTTGTTCTGTTACTTTGCTTGGTGCTCTCATTAGCAAATCTCTTGCCTTTTTATTTTTAGGGAAAGCAATAACTTCTCTTATATTGTCAGAGTTTGCTGCAAGCATTACTAATCTGTCTAATCCAGCTGCTGCTCCTGCATGCGGTGGTGTACCATATTGGAACGCGTTATATAATGCCCCAAATTTTGTTTTAATTGTTTCTTCTTCATATCCCGCAATTTCAAATGCTTTAACCATTATCTCTGGGCTATGGTTTCTTACTGCACCTGATGTTATTTCATACCCATTGCAAACAGCATCATATTGGTAAGCCAAAATATCTAGTGGATTTTTTGTTATTAATGCTTCCATGCCTCCTTGTGGCATTGAAAATGGATTATGATTAAAATCTACTGTTCCTTCATCTGATAATTCATACATTGGGAAGTCAACTATAAAGCAGAATTTATATACTCCCTTTTCAATTAAATCTAATCTTTTACCCAATTCTAATCTTACTCCACCTGCTATTTTTTGTGCTTTTTTAAATTCATCTGCAATAAAGAAAATTGCAACGTTTGGTTTAGCACCAATTTCTTCTAACCCTTTTTTTATTTCTTTAGTTATAAATTTAGCTATTCCGCCTGTAATCTCATTTTCCTTTTCAAATTTAACCCAGGCTAATCCTTTTGCTTCTAGTTCATTTACAGCATATTCTCCCATATTATCAAAGAATTTTCTTCCTTGTTCTGCACCATTCTCTACTATTATTGCTTTTATAGTTTTTCCTTTAAAAGCATTAAATTCTGTATCTTTAAATAATTGTGTTACATCCTGTATAATTAATGGATTTCTTAAATCTGGTTTATCACTACCGTATTTTTCCATTGCTTCTTTATATGGTATACGAGGAAATGGAGTGTCTGTAATCTTCCAGTTTGTATGTTTTTTAAATATTGTTGTAAAAATATCTTCTAATACTGACAATACATCTTTTTGTTCTGCAAAACTCATTTCAAAGTCTAATTGATAAAACTCGCCTGGTGCTCTGTCTGCTCTAGGGTCCTCATCTCTAAAACATGGTGCTATTTGATAATATTTATCAAATCCAGAAACCATTAACAATTGTTTAAATTGTTGTGGTGCTTGAGGTAGAGCATAGAACTCTCCTGGGTGTAATCTGCTTGGTACCAAGAAATCTCTTGCACCTTCTGGCGAAGAATTTGCAAGTATTGGTGTTTGTATTTCTGTAAAACCAAGCTCGTCCATTTTATTTCTAATAGTTTTCATTATTTCACTACGAAGTATAATTGTTTTATGCAATTTCTCGTTTCTCAAATCTAAAAATCTATATTCTAATCTTAAGTCTTCTCTTGCATCTGCTGCTTTTTCCGAATTTACTTCAAATGGTAATATGTTTTTACACGTTCCAAGTACTTCTATTTTTTTTGCTTCTATTTCTATTTCGCCTGTAGGTATTTTAGAATTTTTATTTGTTCTTTCTATTACTGTTCCATCAACTTGAATAACACACTCTGTTACAAGATTATCTGCACAATTATCATTTACAATTATTTGAGTTATGCCAAATTGATCTCTTAAGTCTATAAATTTCATTGAGCCTAAATTTCTTATTCTTTGAACCCATCCAGCTATTACTACATTTTCTCCTACATTTTTAATATTTAATTCTCCACAATTTTTGTTTCTATACATATGTTTCCTCCCCAATCTTATGTCAAATATTTTATCATAATTTATTTAGTTGTACAAGTAAAATTTAACATTTTTCTTTTCATTACTAATTATTTATGAAACAAGGACACTCTAAAATAGAGTGTCCTTGTAATTTTAGTTGTTCAGATCTTTCCAGATAAATTCACCTGGTTCAAGAATCCAAACTTTTGAAGCAATTCTCCTTTCCCTAATTGCTTCAAACATTATTTTCTTAGTGCTCATGTTACCATGCACTAAAATAACGTTTTTTATACATTCGAATCGTGATAGAAATTCTATCATCTCTTCTCCTGTACAATGTGAGCCAAACTCATTGGTCTCCATGAATTTGACATTCATTTGGCCCAGTCTTCCCATGGGAGCTGTTTCTGGTGCATAGCCTACTTTAAAAAGCATAATATTTTTGTTTTTTTTGGCATGTTCTATCCACGTACGAGAAGCTCCATCCTTGCCCATTCCAGGAGTTGTTACAACAATCTTATATTGTGGCAATGTTCTTATACCTACATTAGTAGGTACAGGGATAACATTGGGCTGATACGGGATTAAACCTTCAGCCAAATATTGATTGGTGTAATCAACAAGACTTTCGCCTTGTATAAAAATTGGGATATTTGCAGAAATTTTTCTTTTTTTCTGCATCTCGCCAATTTTCTTAAGGATTACCTGTCCCCGCTCCATAGCAAATACAGGAACAACTGCTGTATGACTTGGAGATCTCATCCACTCCTTTAATTCCCTTTCAAATTTGCCATGCTCCTTTTTTGCTCCTGTCCCATACGTCGTTTCAGCCACAATTGTCAGTGGCAACCTATACACCCATTCTGGAAACCATGTTTGGGCAAAATTACTTTTCTCTAAATAATCACCTGTAAACAGGTAATTCTCAGAGTAATTATGGTTCTCTACCCGGAGAAATAGCGCAGTTGCGCCCGCAATGTGTGCATTTTTAAAAAATGCAAATTTTATCTCCCTTGAAAAAGAGTATAAAAATGTTTCTTCAACGTGTTTCCACTGTGAAAAAACAAAGTTGTTACTTCTTCCCAGAGATATCTGGGCTCTTCTCCTTGTCACCTCATTAGAGATGATTATTCCTTTAAAACCACTTTTAATGAGTTGCGGGATTCTTCCAATGTGGTCGTAATGTGCATGCGTCACAAACACCACATCTATTTTATCAGGTTCAAATCCGAAGAACCTATTTTTTTCTTTTTCGGCTTCTCCCTGAAATTTACCACAATCCACTAATATCCTTAGCGGTTTGTTGTCTCTTATTATAGTCACTAAGTGACTGGATCCTGTGACTTCAGAGCTTTGCGTTTCAAAAAAAATTTTCAT
>USHY01000057.1 GCA_900554635.1 uncultured Clostridium sp.
AAAGCTCGCCATTTCTAATTCCTGCATAACTATCTTTTAAATTCACCTTCCCATTCCTAATAGACTTTATCTCAGTACCTGATAATACAATACCAGTTTCAATAGTATCTATGATTGTGTAATTGTGCTTAGCAGTTGGATTTTTTGCAATTAATTTAGACATATAAATTTCTCCATTCTAAGTACAAACTAATGCAATAGCATTATGTACTTTTCCTAAATAAATATGGTATATTATATCACATTTATTTAGAAAAGTGAAATATTATTCATCGTGATGTGTTTCGTTATTGTTTTGAGCTCCATAATACCAAACTAAACCTATTATAACAATAGCAGCTATAGCAATTGCAATCCAAACCCATATAGTAGCTGTATTATTATTGTTAGTTGTGGCATCTAAGGTTGTTCTACTTGTAGTATAATCTCCAGCAGTTGTAGTTCGTGCAGTAGTGTTACTTTTTGAATCATTTATATTATTGTCATTCATCTTTAGTGCACCTTCAATACCATTTTCAGCATTACCAATACCTGAACGAACATCTTCTCCTAATTTATTAACACCATTTTCTACAGTATTTGCAACATTTGAAACACCTGATTTTACATCATTAGTTGCTGAAACAATATTTGTTAGTAGGCATAGAACAAAAATAATTGAGAATAATACCATCAAACTCTTTTTATACATTTTTTTTACCTCCTATTTTTAGAATTCATTTATATTATTTTTAAAAATGGGAAAAAATATTCATAAAAAAAATGCCTTTTTATACATAAAAAGGCAAACGATATTAATTATTTAAGTCTAATCAAAATTGCAATTGCAAGTAGAATAATAACAATTCCAACTGAGATAAGAATAATGTTTATAATATCTGAAACACTCAAATGAAAATCCTCGCTAGTGCTTGAAGTAGAAACCTTTGCTGGACTATCAGAATGAATTGTTGAGGTATTTGAATTGGTATCTTCTGTATTTGTATCTGTTATCTGATCATTTTGACTATTATTATTATTAGCTATATCCATATCTATTCCAACAGCTAAAACAGAAGAAAAACTAAATAAAATAATACAAATAATAAGTGTTGTCAATATTTTTCTCATTTAATTATCAGTCCTTTCAAAACTACTATATATATAATACACAAAAATAATCAATTTGTCTATATAAAAATGAAAAATTTTATTTTACGAATAAAAAATAAAAAAACACATATCTTTAACTAAGGAGGAAATGATGGTTAATGAAAATACTTCAAAAAATTTTATAAAAGTCCTAAAGGGAAGTGTAGTTTCTGTTATAATAACATTAATATTACTTCTAATATTTTCAGTGCTTCTAACATATACAAATATAAAAGAAAGTGCAATACCAACAGTTATAATTGCAATTACAGCATTAAGCATACTAATCGGCAGTCAAATTACAACATCAAGTATAAAAAATAATGGCATTATTAATGGAGCTCTAATAGGTGGAATTTATGTAGCGTGTTTATATGTTGTTTCTAGTATAATAAGCAAAAACTTTTCTCTAAATAAGTACTCAATTTTTTTAATCGCTGCAAGCCTTGTTACAGGAGCACTTGGAGGAATTATAGGAGTCAACAAAAAATAATTTTTCAAAAAACTATTGACATTTAACAAAAAAAGGTATAAATTATTAGCAGTCGATTTAAAAGACTGCTAATAATTTTTGAGGAGGAATGTAAAATGATAAAACCATTACAAGACAGAGTTGTGATCAAAATGGTAGAAAACGAGGAAACAACAAAAAGTGGAATCATTCTATCTAGTGGAGCAAAAGAAAAACCACAAATAGCGGAAATAATCGAAGTAGGACCAGGAGGAGAAATAGACGGAAAACCAATAAAAATGTATGTAAAAAAAGGTGATAGAGTAATAGTAAGCAAATATGCAGGAACAGAAGTTAAAATTGATGGAGAGGATTACATTATAGTAAAACAAGATGATATTTTAGCTATAGTAGAATAATTTGAAAGGGGATTTTAATTATGTCAAAAGAAATTAAATTTGGCGAAGAAGCCAGAAAAAAAATGCTAGATGGTGTAAACACATTAGCAGATACAGTAAAAGTTACATTAGGACCAAAAGGAAGAAATGTAGTACTAGATAAAAGCTTTGGAGCACCTCTAATTACAAATGATGGTGTTACAATAGCAAAAGAAATAGAACTAGATGATCCTTATGAAAATATAGGTGCAAGACTAGTAAAAGAAGTTGCAACAAAAACAAACGATGTTGCTGGAGATGGAACTACAACAGCAACAGTTTTAGCACAGGCAATAATTAAAGAAGGAGTAAGAAATGTTGCAGCAGGTGGAGACCCAATGGCTATTAAAAGAGGTATTGATAAAGCAGTTGGAGAAGCAGTTGAAGGTTTAAAAGAAATTAGTTCAGATATTAATGGAAAAGAAGATATAGCAAGGGTTGCAAGTATTTCAGCAAACAACCAAGAAATTGGAAACTTAATTGCAGATGCAATGGAAAAAGTTTCAAAAGATGGAGTTATTACAATTGAAGAATCAAAAACAGCAACAACAGGATTAAATGTTGTAGAAGGAATGCAATTTGATAAAGGTTATATCTCACCATATTTTGTAACAGACACAGACAAAATGGAAACAGTAATGGAAAACCCTTATATCTTAATTACAGATAAAAAAATAAGCAATATTCAAGAAATATTACCATTACTAGAAGCATTAATGCAACAATCAGGTAAACTTGTTATAATTGCTGATGATATTGAAGGAGAAGCATTATCAACACTTGTTTTAAATAAACTAAGAGGCGTTTTAAATGTAGTTGCTGTAAAAGCTCCAGGCTTTGGAGATAGAAGAAAAGAAATGCTAGAAGATATAGCAGTTCTTACAGGTGGAGAAGTAATCACATCAGATTTAGGATTAGAATTAAAAGATACAACTGTAGAACAATTAGGTAGAGCAAAACAAGTTAAAATTCAAAAAGAAAACACAATTATAGTAGATGGTGCAGGAGATAAAGAAGCAATTGCAGCAAGAGTAAAACAAATAAGAACTGGAATAGAAGAAACAAAGAGCGAATATGACAAAGAAAAACTACAAGAAAGACTAGCAAAACTTGCAGGAGGAGTAGCTGTAATTG
>USHY01000058.1 GCA_900554635.1 uncultured Clostridium sp.
TTTTTGGTCATTTAAACAATATCATTTTTGTGCTCTCTTTTCAATATTTTATTTTCAATATACTTGTGACATATCTATTTTAAACCTATATTTCTTCTATTTTCTTTGAAAATTTCAGTTTGTGCTTATAATGTTCTTGTAAGTTCTGCTTTTTCTGTTATTAAGCTTGTATATTCAAGCTTAAACATCTCTTCCCATTCTGTTAAATTTCTTAATAATTCTGGCTTTGTGTTTCTAAGAACCGTATATACCTTTTTATATTTTGCCCAGAAGTCCCTTATGGCTTGTCTTCTTCCATATTCTCTTCCATATTGAATTGCTTCTACTGTTGTAGGAAACTGTCTAACGGTGTTTGAATATATTTCTTTTGGCATTATTGGTCCCCTTGTAAATACTTTTGTTTTTGAGCAAATTTTTTGTTTTTCGAACTCTTTTACAGTTTTTAATACTCCTGAATACGATTCATCATGTGCTATTTTTTCAACCCACCTTGGATTGTTATTTTCAATTAAATCATCAATATATCTAGTAAATGTGGAACCAAAGCTTTCTAATTCTGGAACTGCCATAACATACAAGCTAACATTATACCCTTTATTTAAAAATTCTTGCGAAAAATCGATGAACCCTTGTGTGTTTCTAAGGCTTCCCTCATAAATAACATCATAGTCATTTTGTTTTAAGTATTCCATTATTCTACATTTTGCTTTATCAACATCTGGATGCAAGATTATATGTGTTTTCTCAAGGTGCTCTGCTGATACCTTTTCAAAGTATGGATGATATGCTCTTAAAATATCAAAATCGACAACAACTCCATTATTATTAAGTTCCTGATTTGCAACTGGAATGAGCCTTGATTTTCCGGCTCCGGCTCTGCCCTCCAACTATTATTAGTCTCTTATCATTGCTTTGTTTTTTATTAGCCAGCACCGCATCTAACGCTGTTTTATAGTATTCTTCAAATTGCTCCTCATCAAGTAGAAACTCTTTTCTTAGTTCTATAATATCATCTTGCATATTCATTGGCACCCCTTTTTAATATTTTCATTGCTAATATAATACCATAATTTTCTGTAAATTGCCAGTTTCTATAGCAAAATAGGCTGTATTTGTTCATTTTCTAGTGCTTTTAAAATTGTTTCTTTGATGTATCTTGAGCTAAACAGCAATGATGCTGGTTTTGTTATTGGGTTATCTTGCCTAAATGGTACAAAAAAAATATTTTTCTGTTTTAGTAGTTTTCCAATGTTTTCTGCTTCAATAGAAAGTCCATCATTTGTAGCAATTCCAATAACAATGTTATTTCCGCCTTTTTAGATTAGTTTTAGCAGCTACTAAAACTGGTGTATCTATAATGCCATTAGCTAATTTTCCTATTGTATTTCCTGTGCATGGAATGATTGCCATTATGTCAGTTTCTACTTTATGACCTATTGGTTCTGCTGCTTGAATTGTATGTATAACATCTTTCCCTGTAATTTCTTGCACTTTTTCAATAAAATCTCCACTTAATTCACGAAGTTTATACATATTCTCAGAAACAACTGGGATAATATCTGCACCATCCTCAACTAAACTCTTTATTTGAGGAATCATCTTTTCAATTGCATAAAATGAACTAGTTAATCCCAAAGCTATTCTTTTGTTTTCTAATAACATATAAATTCCTCCTAAAAAGTTTTATATATTATTATATGATAAAAGATGCAAGAAGGTTATATATATAGCCTTCTTACATCTTCTTCTATTACTTCTGGAACTAGTCCTTTTATTGTTTTTTTCATTCTTATTTGTTCTCTTACAAAGCTTGAACTCAAATTTATTTTTTGAATATTGTCAATTTTAAAAAAAGATGTTTTGTATTTATTTAAAAACAAACTATTTTGTATTATTTGTTCTGCATTATCTTGGTCTCTTTCTAATACTATGATTTTGAATTCGGTTAGTACTTTTTCTGGTTCATGCCAAGTTTCTAGTTCTTTTAGATTATCTGTTCCAATAACAAAATAAATATTTTTATCCTGATATTTTTCTTTAATGCTCCTTAATGTTTCAATAGTGTATGGCTGTTTTGGACTTTTTAGTTCAATATCTGAAACATCAATATTTGAATAGTTTTGGCATATCTTTTTTAGAAATTCTAATCTAACCTCATCTGGTGCAAGTCCACTTTTATTATATTTAGTGCTTACTGGCACAAAGATTACTTTTTCTATTCCATCTATTTTACTTAATATTTGTTTTGCTAAATCTATATGTGCAACAGTTGGCGGGTTAAATGACCCGCCAAATACAGCAATACCTGTTTTATTCATTAATACATTCCTTCCATACCTTGTGGCATTGCATTATGCTCACCACAGTGGCAATCTTTTTCTTTTTTATCTGTTACTACGCTTTCTGTTGTTAAGAACATTCCTGCTATACTTGCAGCATTTTGAAGTGCACTTCTTGTAACCTTTGTTGGGTCTACAATTCCGGCTTTTTTCATGTCTACATATTCTTCTTTGCTGCTGTCAAAACCAATTCCTTTTTCAGAAGTTTTTACTTTTTCAAGTATTACAGCTCCTTCTAATCCAGCATTTATAGCAATTTGTCTTACTGGTTCTTCTAATGCTTTTAGTACAATTCTTGCTCCTAGTTTTTCATCACCTTCTAGTGTATCTGCTAATTTTTGAACTTTAGGCATTACATTTACAAGGGCTGTTCCTCCACCTGCAACAATTCCTTCTTCAACAGCTGCTTTTGTTGCTGATAAAGCATCTTCAATTCTTAGCTTTTTCTCTTTCATTTCAACTTCTGTTGCAGCACCTACTTCAATTACAGCTACTCCTCCTGCAAGTTTTGCTAGTCTTTCTTGTAGTTTTTCTTT
>USHY01000059.1 GCA_900554635.1 uncultured Clostridium sp.
CAATGATAAAGATGATCGTGCCTTTATCACTACTCAATCTATTAAAAAATTAAAAGAATAAAAACATTGTGCACTTTCAAAAAGCTAGAAACGTTGATTTACAACATTTCTAGCTTTCAACTGTCAAATTTGAGATTATAACACAATGTAACTCTTCTTTGCTTTGTTTAACAGAAATGTAATAGAAATGTCATATTTTTGACATAGTTTTGTACTTCTTCCCAGTCATCTCTTTTTTCTGGATTAATGTCAGTTACATCTAGCAAATCTTCTTCCACGGTTGTCCTTGTTCCTTCAATTCTACTTGATTTATTAGCTTCAATTTTTACATGCATTTTAATATATAAATCTACATTTGGTATTAATAATGAATATGCGCTTTTTTCTTAATGTATAAATCAGTGCTTTACTTAAGATATAGTACCGCACAGCATTCCACATGTGATGTATAAGGGAACATGTCCACAGGCTGTACTTCTTGTATATTATATTTTTCTTCTAACAATCCTAAATCTCTTGCTAGAGTTGCTGGGTTGCAGCTTATGTAGATTATTTTTTTTGGAGTTAGTGTTTTTAGCATTTCTATTGTTTTGTTGTCTAGTCCTTTTCTAGGTGGGTCCACAAATACTACTTCTGGTTTGTTTGTAATGTTTTTTAAGATTTCTGGAAGTATTTTTTCTACATCTCCTGCGTGGAATTCTGTGTTGTTTAGGTTGTTTAGGGTTGCATTTTCTTTTGCATCTTCAATTGCTTGTTTAACTATTTCTATTCCATATATTTTTTTGAAGTTTTGGGCTGCAAATATGCCTATTGTGCCGATTCCGCAGTATAGGTCTAGTGCGGTTTCTCCATGGCCTGCATATTTAATGGCTGTTTTGTAGAGAATTTCTGTTTGCACTGGATTTACTTGGTAGAAGGATAGTGGTGATATTTTAAATTTGTAATTGCCTAAAATATCATATATATACCCGCTTCCAAATATTATTTCATTTTTATCGCCTAATATAACATTAGTATTTTTTGTGTTATAGTTTTTTACTATTGATTTTATATTTGGATATTTGCTAACCAAAAATTGAACAAATTCTTTTTCCTTCTTAAAATTTCTATCATTTAAAACTATAGTAACTAATATTTCACCTGTTTTTATGCCTTTTCTTATAACTATATGCCTTACGGTTCCTTTTAGAATTTTTTCATTATAAACAGGAATTTTGTGAGTTTTTATAAATTCAAAAATATCATTTGCAATTTTATTGCTTTCTTCGTTCTGAATATGACAATCTTCAACTGGGATTATATCATGTGTTCTTTCTGCATATACCCCCATTACAGGTTCATTGTTTTTGTTTAAGCCTATTGGATATTGAAGTTTATTTCTATAATTTAATGGCACCTTCATACCTATTACATCATTTACCTTTATTTCCCTATGTAAAGCTTTATAAAGGCAATTTTCTACTGTTGCTTTTTTTATCGCCAATGTTTGTTTATAGCTAATATGCCTTAATGTACATCCTCCACATTTTGGGAAGCTATTGCAATCTGATGGGGTTCTATATTCTGATGATGTAATGATTCTTACTATTTTCCCATAGCCAAAATTTTTTAAAACTTTTAAAATCTTTACTTCAACTTTTTCTCCTTTTATTGCTCCTTGAATAAAAATAGGGAACTCCTGAACTTTAGCAATCCCCTCGCCTTGAAATCCATTATCTATAATTTCAACTTCTATTACTTGATTTTTTTCTAACATTTAATCACCTACTATTGAAATTATATTCTAATATAAGCAAAAAATCAAGCTTTTTACCATAATAGACTCTTTATTTATGAAAGAAATGTGATAAAGTCTTAAGTAATGAAATGAGAAAATGTCCTCAAATTTTATAACACTGCTATATTACATGCAATAACCTCTTTCCCATATATTTTGCCATTTATGAATACTAGCTCATTTTTATCCAAATTTTTAAAAACATAATCTGCAATTTCGTTGTATGCAATAACTTCTATCTTTGTTTTATCTAATAATTCCAAACTAATAACAGCCTTTGCATTATTGTGTTTTTCAAGTATGAACTTATATTTAACCTCACCTATTACTTTACCAATTATAAATACTTTATTCACTATAAAATTCTCCTTAAAGCATAAAATGCGTATATTCGAAAATCTACTAATACACATTTTATTGTTACATTTTTACCTAAATTAGGAAGGAATAAATCTCTTTAATGCTAATACCTTTACTGTATGTATTCCTTGAAATACATAATCTCAAATTTGTATTAGAGTACGGAGCGGAAAGAAATGTTGTTGTTGCTTTCCCTTATCTCGTATTTTTAGTCTATATTCGTTTATTTTATATCCACAAAAATTTACACCTTGTTTGTTTTTGAATATTTGTGTTTTTTTGTTTAATTCTAATTTTAGTTTTTCACTCAAAAAAATCTTTTTATATGTTCAAGCATTTTATATAAGGAAAGCTTATATTCTGTTCCAATGCTATATTTCTCAGTTCTTGGGATTTTAATTATCATTTCAATAATATATTGAATATACTTTTCCGCCTTAGGTATAAGGCTTAATACATTACCCTTTTCATTCATTTTCTATCAAACCTTGTTTTTCTTTCTGCCTCTTAAGCAAGGCTTCTAGGTAAATATCATCTGTATAGGCATTTGCACCTTTACACATCAAACAATTAATATGATTACCTTGAGTATAATGTTTCTTCCCCTTATGTTCTTTTTCCAAAACCAATTCAATTTTTTCCTTATTCACACTATACACATGGTATGCGTACCCCAGTTTT
>USHY01000060.1 GCA_900554635.1 uncultured Clostridium sp.
ATTTTTCCCATGTTGCTTTACCTTCACCATCTGGACTTTTTCTAGTAGGTACTACTAATTTTTTAGTTGGTAAAGGAATAGGTCCTGATAAATCTACACCAGTTCTTTCAGCTATTTTTTTAAGTTGATTACATACATCAGCTATTTTTTCTGGATCTGTACCTGTTAATTTAATTCTAGCTTTGTTCATATTCATTCTCCCTAATAAAACCTTTTCATATCGATTATCCAACAACTTATATTATATTCAAAAAAATTTACATGAATAGTATTTACTATATGATAAACTTAAGTTTATTAAAAATAGTATCATTATGGGATATCGATTAATTAAAAAAAAATTAATAAAAAATAAATAAATAATAATAAAATGGTTAAAATTAATTCCAATAAAATATAATGATAATTAATTAAAATAAATAAAAAATAGTAAAGAATAATTTTAAATTATTTTTTTACTATTTTTTTTATGGTAAAAGCAGTAGATAAATTATTTAAAAAACAATTTACTTCTTTAATTGATTTTAGTGCACAATCTTTTTTGTGTTTAAAATTAAAACATTTTTTCTTTTTTTTATTAGAATCCATTTTTACTCCTTGAAAAATTGGAATTTTAGTATATAATATTCTATAGATACAAAAAATGTGAGCGGAGGAATAATGGAGAGCTTATTAAAGGAAAATGAAAGAATTGATGATTTACAAATTAATAATTTAAAAATTATTCAAAATAAAAATGGATTTTGTTTTGGAATTGATAGTGTATTATTATCTGATTTTGCAACAGGAATTAAAGATAATTCCAAGATTATTGATTTAGGCACAGGAACAGGTATTATTTCTATTTTATTAACTGCAAAGATTAAAGCTAAGGAAATTGTTGGTGTAGAATTGCAAGATGAAGTGGCTGATATGGCAAGGAGAAGTGTGGTATTAAATAATTTAGAAAGTATAGTTAGTATTTTAAATCAAGATATTAGAAATTTAGATAAAATATTAAATAATGGTTTTTACGATGCTATTGTTACAAATCCACCTTATATGAAAACGGACTCAGGATTAATTAATGAAAATTCAGTGAAATTAATTTCAAGACATGAGGTGCAGTGTACTCTTGAAGATATTGCTAGAATTTCATATAAGATGTTAAGAAACAATGGAGAGTTATACATGGTACATAGGCCAGATAGGCTAGTGGATATAATGGAAATTTTTAGGAAATATAATTTGGAGATAAAAGAAATGAGATTAGTATATTCGAATTATAATTCACAGGCAAATTTGGTGTTAGTTAAAGCTGTGAAAAATGGACGACCATTTTTGAAGATAAAAAAACCATTATATATTTATGAGAAAGATGGAAAATATACAAATGAAGTTTTGAAAATATATAATAAAGAAAATAATTAAAATTAGGAGGAGAAAAATGTTAGGAAAATTATATTTAGTTGCAACACCAATTGGAAATTTAGAAGATATTACCTTAAGAGCAATTAATGTTTTAAAAGAAGTTGATATAATTGCAGCAGAAGATACTAGGCATACATTAAAGTTGTTAAATCATTTAGAAATAAAAAAAACAATGATTAGTTATTATAAGGAAACTGAAAAAATAAAATCAGAAATATTAATTAATGAATTGTTGCAGGGGAAAAATATAGCACTTGTTTCTGATGCTGGAACACCTGCAATATCAGATCCCGGAGAAGAAATTGTTAGGGAAGCAATAAAAAACAATTTACAAATAATTCCAATTCCAGGAGCTTGTGCCTTTGTTAATGCCTTAATTTGTTCTGGGTTTAGTACGAGAGAATTTGAATTTGTAGGTTTTTTATCAAAAAATAACAAAGAAAAAAAAGAAAAATTAAGTGAATTAAAAAATGAAAGTAGGACTTTAATTTTTTATGAATCTCCACATAAATTAAAAAATACTTTGGAAATAATGATTGAAATTTTGGGAGATAGAGAAATAGTGCTTGCTAAAGAAATTACAAAAATACATGAAGAGTTTATTAGAGGTACGATAAGCGAAATCTTGTCTAAACTGGATACTGTTAAAGGGGAGTTTGTCATCGTGGTACAAGGGGCAGAAAAAATTGATGAAGAAAAAGAGTTTTTAAATAATTTAACATTAAAGGAGCATTATAAATATTATGAAAATAAAAATTTTGAAAAAAAAGATATAATAAAAATGATAGCAAAGGATAGAGGAAAAAATAAAAATGAAATTTATCAGTATTTTATTCAAAAATAAAAAAATTAATAAAAAAATTAAAACAATAAAAAAATTAACAATAAAATTAAAACAATAAAAAAATAATAAAAATAATAAAATTAAAATAATTAAAAATAATAAAAAAATAAATAAATTAAAAAAAATAAATAAATTAAAAATAAATAAAAAATAAATTAAATGCAAATAA
>USHY01000061.1 GCA_900554635.1 uncultured Clostridium sp.
TCCATTGTAACTGTTCCAGATTTTGGGTTTGGCATTAATCCTTTAGGTCCTAATATTTTACCAAGTCTTCCTATAACACCCATCATATCTGGTGTAGCTACGATTACATCATAATCGAACCAGTTTTCTTTTTCGATTTTTGGAACTAATTCTTCAGCTCCTACGAAATCTGCTCCAGCTGCTTCAGCTTCTTTAGCTTTATCACCTTTTGCAAATACTAAAACTCTTTGAGTTTTACCTGTACCATTGGGAAGAACTACTGTTCCTCTAACTTGTTGGTCAGCTTGTTTAGAATCTACACCTAATTTAACATGTAATTCTAATGTTTCATCAAATTTTCTTTTAGGCATATTTGTTAATACTTCAATAGCCTCTTTAGCATCATAATTTTTGCTTTTATCAATTAGCTTCACGCTATCTTGATAGATTTTTCCTTTTTTCATATTATCCTCCTTTTGGTTTTAACGGATTTCTCCTCCCAAATTATTTATATATACTTTATAAATATATATCTTAGTCTTTTACTACAACACCCATTGAGCGAGCTGTTCCAGCTACCATGCTCATTGCAGCTTCTACTGATGCAGCATTTAAGTCTTCCATTTTTTGTTCTGCTATAGCTTTAACTTGTTCTGTTGTAATTGTTGCAACTTTATCTTTGTTTGGTTTTCCAGAACCTTTTTCGATTTTGATTGCTTTTTTAATTAATACAGCAACTGGTGGTACTTTTGTTATAAAAGTAAATGATTTATCTGAATATACTGTTATAACAACTGGAATTATCATACCTGGTTGATTTGCTGTTTTTTCATTGAATTCCTTTGTGAATTGCATGATGTTTATACCTGTTGAACCTAAAGCTGGTCCTACTGGTGGAGCTGGTGTTGCTTTTCCAGCTTCAATTTGTAATTTTACTATATTAGTAACTTCTTTTTGAGCCATTTTTAAAACTTCCTTTCAAAATTTATTTATATATGTGTTGGTCACAACCCTATTTTATACTTTTTCAACTTGAGCAAATTCAAGTTCTACAGGAGTTTCTCTACCAAACATTGAAACAAGAACTTTTACTTTTCCTTTTTCTTTGTTTATTTCTTGAACTGTTCCTATAAATCCTGCTAATGCTCCATTTAGTATTTTAACTGAGTCATCAATATCATAATTAATTTCAACTACAGCTGTTTCAAATCCCATACTTCTTATTTCTTCATTTGTAAGAGGTATTGGGTCTGTACCTGAACCAACAAATCCTGTAACTCCTCTAGTATTTCTAACTATATACCAAGATTCTTCTGTTACAATCATTTTTACTAAAACATATCCTGGAAAAACTTTTTTTAGATTTGCTTTTCTTTTTCCATCTTTGATTTCGATTTGCTCTTCCATTGGAACAACAATATCAAAGAAATAATCTTCAAGCTCTCTATTTTTTATAGTTTTTTCTAGGTCTGTTTTAACCTTATTTTCATAACCTGAATATGTATGAACTACATACCATCTTGGTTCTAAATTTTCTTCTACTTGAGACATTTGTTTTGAGCCTCCTTATTTAAAGTAAATGTAAAACCTTTATTACTCAGTTACATTTTCTACACTTTCATTATTTTCACTATTATTCTCTACAGCAGTTGTATTTTCTTCTTCTTCATGGTCATGATCATGATCATCATGATTATCTTCAACTTGAACTGTGTCATATCCTCTAACTTTTGATTTCAAGTTGTTAATTCCATATTTATTTAGTAAGTCAAATACTACATCCAATACAAATACTATAGCTGCTGTAATAATAACTATAACAACAACTGCAATTGTATTATTAACAAGTTGCTTTGGTGTAGACCAAATAACTTTTTTTAATTCTGCTTTGAAATCTTTGAAAAAACTTTTTTTGTTTTTTACTTCCTTTTTATTATCTTTCTCATTAGCCATTTTATATCCTCCTTAAAATAGCCCAATTGCCTTATTTTGTTTCTTTATGTGTTGTTCTTTTTTTGCAGAATTTGCAATATTTTTCTACTTCTAGTCTTTCTGTGTTATTTCTTTTATTTTTGCTTGTCATATAATTTCTTCTTTTACATTCTGTACATTCTAATGTAATATTTTCTCTAGGTCCTTTTGCAGCCATTTTAGCTCCACCTCCAACTTTTATTTACGGGTTTTAACGATGCGTTTTTTAAGCTATG